>DASSUA010000644.1:0-8847 GCA_035707525.1 Pseudonocardiaceae bacterium | reverse complement strand
GACCGGTGCCCGGCGAACTCGAGGGCGGTGGCCCGCCCGATTCCGCTGGAGGCGCCCGTCACCACGACCACCAGATCCTTGGTCCGCATCTGTTGCAGGTACCCGGCCACCCAGCGGCCAACCGGCCCCATGCCCGCTGGTCGGCTGGTCGGCTGGTCAGCTGGTCAGAGCCAGTAGGTGTCGTGCCGGAGGAAGAACTCGGCCTTCTCCTCGTCGCTGAGCTTGCCGAGCTCGGGCAGCCCCTCGAAATAGCCCTCGCGCGGTGCGCCGGGCGCGAAGTGCAGCAGCATCGACGCCGGCTCGCCGGACTCGTTGCGGAAGGCGTGCACGCCGCCCTCGGGGACGTGCACGAAGTCGCCCGGGTAGGTGTCGATCCAGCGCTTCCCGTCGTAGATGCGCACGGTGCCGGTCAGGATGTAGAACGATTCCGAGATCGACTTGTGGAAGTGTGGGTCCGGGCCGCTCGGTTGCGGCCCCATCACCCACCGGTACAGGCCGAACTGGCCATTGGTCGAGGCCCCCGTCGCCAGGTAGTGAGCGCTGCCGCCGGTCTGGTACTCCAGCTCGGGCCCGTGGCCGGCCGGCCGGTAGGTGGCCGTGACCTCGCCACGGTCGCCTCGGTATCGCGGTGGCGGATACGACATGGATCCCCTCCTCCTCGGCGTACGCCGATGCCACCCAGTGTGCTCGCGGTCGGGGGCGGCCGGGTCGCCGCGCCAGCCGCCGGCCTAGAACGTTTGTTCGATAATCGGGGTTAGGCTGGCCCCATGGTGCTCGCGCTGCAGAGCTCGCTGTTCGACCAGGTCTTCGGCCAGGACGACCCGGTCGGGCTTCGGCCGCTCGATCGGGTCCGGCGCACCCGGTTGTCCCATGGCGCCTGGGTCGACGTGCTGCCCGGCTGGCTCACCGGCGCCGACGTGCTGTTCGAGCGGCTCGCCGCCAACGTTGCCTGGCGGGCCGAGCGGCGGCAGATGTACGACCGGGTGGTCGACGTGCCGCGCCTGGTGTGCTTCTACGGGGCGGACGACCCCCTCCCCGACCCGGTCCTGCCCGCCGCGCGGGACGCGCTTTCCAGGCATTACGCGCCCGAGTTGGGTGAGCCGTTCCGAACCGCCGGGTTGTGCTTCTACCGCGACGGTCACGACAGCGTCGCCTGGCACGGCGACACGATCGGTCGAGGCGCCACCACCGACACCATGGTCGCGATCGTGTCGGTCGGCGCACCGCGGTCGCTGCTGCTGCGCCCGCGCGGCGGCGGGTCGGCTGTCCGGCACGCGCTAGGGCACGGCGACCTGCTCGTCATGGGCGGCTCCTGCCAGCGCACCTGGGAACACGCGGTGCCGAAGACGGCGCGGCCGGTCGGCCCGCGCATCAGCATCCAGTTCCGCCCGCTCGACGTGCGCTGACGCCCGCGTCTGCGGCGTCCGGGGCGCTGTGTCAGTAGGGGCGCTGTGTCAGTAGGGGCGCTGTGTCAGTCGGGGCGCTGCGTCAGTCGGGGCGCTGCGTCAGTCGGGGCGCTGTGGCATCTCGCCGAGGACCGTGCGGAACAGCGCGTCGCGCAGCGCAACCTCCCGGGCGTCGTCGAAGAGCCGGAAGCCGGTGCGGTTCGGCGCATAGGCGAACCCGATGCCGGCGTCCGGATCGGCGAAACCGAACGAGCCGCCCCCACCCGGCGTGCCGTACGCGCGGCCGGCCGCCGTGCCGAACCGGAACTTGGGGAACGGCTTGACGTAGCCGAGCGAAAACTGCGAGTCGATCCGCATCACGACGTCGCGCAGCCCGCCGCTCGGTGGCCGCGCCGGCTGCTCCAGCGCCTCCAGCGTCTGCCGGGTGATGCCCAGTTCCGCCCCGCCGGTGGCCACCGCGCCATAGGCCTTGGCAACCGCGCGCGGCTCCCCCGTCCCGTTGGCCGCCGGCAGTTCCAGGCGCAGCACGTCGATCCGGTTGTACCCGCTGAGGTCCAGGAGCACCTTGGGGTTGGCGAAGGCCCGCGACGTGGGGCTGCGGGGATTGAGGAAGCCGGCCACCGTCTGTGGAGGCATCTGGTGCAGGTGCAGCGGCAACTCCCACTTGCGGTAGGCGTGGACGAACGCCAGCCGGCCCAGATCGACGGTGTCGGGCAGCCCGATGTGGAAGTCCAGGCCGAGCGGCTTGGCGATCTCCTCGGCGAAGAACCGCCCCAGGCTGCGCCCGGCCGGGTCGACCCGGCGCAGCAGTTCTCCCTCGTACCAGCCGAGCGAGATGCCGTGGTACCCGTGCCTGGTGCCGGGCTCCCACGCCGGCGCCTGCTCGGCGAGCACGACGGCGAGCGCGTCGAGGTCGGCGAGGATCGGCAGATCCAGCGGCTTGTCGATCACCGCGAGCCCGGCCTGATGGGACAGCAGCTGCCGGACGGTCACCTCGGCCTTGCCTGCGGCGGCGAACTCCGGCCAGTAGCTGGCCACCGTGGCGTCGTAGTCGAGCAGCCCGCGTGACCGCGCCACCGCGATCGCCAGCGAGGCCACGCCCTTGGTCGTGGAGAACACCGGGACCATCGTGTCGCGTTCCCAGGGCAGCCGGCGGTAGCCGTCGCGGTAACCGCCCCACAGGTCCACCACGGGCCGACCGTCGCGATACACCGCACAGGCCGCACCCAGCTCACCACGCTCGGTGAAGTTGCGCCGAAAGGCGTCCGCGACCGGGCCGTAGCCCTCGTCGACCCCGCCACCGTCGATCAAGCCTGCGGGCACGTCCACCTTGAAGACCACGAGCGTGACTATGCCGTCTCTGAACGTGCCGAACCATCCCCCGATTCGCCGACGACCCATTTCGAGACCGGCCGCCGCCACCAGCAGTAATTCGACACACTGGATGCAGGCAATTACGTAGAGTGGCGTTCTCAAATCCCCGGATTCGCGGACTTGATCAAGAAATTGATCTCCGCGGCCACCCTGTCCAGGCCCGACCACGGTGGCGGTGTGACCTGGTCGAGCGATCATCAGATGGCGAGAACCTGGAAGATTCTGACGAGGTCGAGGTGGGCGCCGCATATAACTAACCGAAATATCCGCCACCCCGGCCGCCCAGGCAATGAATCGGGTTGGTAACGTACTGGAATCGTCTCACCCGAGGAGGGCCAGGTGGACGTCGCTCCGATCACGAACAGCGCAACCAACAGGCTCCTGTGCCTGGGCTGCCGCAACGTATTCAGCGCGACGGCGTTGCGGAACACGTCGGGGTGTCCGAGTTGCGACAATCCCAGTTTCCTTCGATTGCGAGGGCCGGGGGCTTTCAGCGTTCTGCGCCTGGACCAGGCTGGGCCGCCACAGGCTCCGCCGTCGCCCAGGCAGGCCACGCCCTAGCTGCGGAACTGACGATCACGGCGGTCACGGCAAGCAGGTTGCCGTGACCGCCGTGATCGTCGTTATCCGTCGGCCAGCAGCGCGGGTAGTCGGCGAGACTCGGCGACCAGTAGCCCTAGCGCGACTCACCATCAATGTGCTAAGTGAGCCGGCTCAGCAGATTCCCACTCACCTTCAATGAGCTGCTTACATGATCCGGCGCAGCGGTGTCCGCGACACCGCCAGCCAACCCAGCCAGAACGACACCACGATGCCCAGGCCAGCGACCAGGAACGACTTGACCTCGACCGGCACGGCCATCGGGCGCGCCGCCACCGCGAGCGCGAGCAGCACCGGCGCCTGCAGCATGAACGCGGCGAACGCGCCGCGCGCGCACGCCGAGGCGAGCGGTCCGGTGTGGTTGAGCCGGCGTTGCGCCACGCCGAGCAGCCACACCGACCCGGCGACCACGAGGATCGACTCGAACACCGCGGTGGCCATCGCCTCCCAGCGCCAGCCGCCGAGGAACGGCGCGGTGTCGACCGCCAGGTTCCCCACCCCGGCGGCGATGCCGAGGACCGGCACCAGCACCAGCGCCGCGATCGTGATCGCTCCGCAACCGCGGCGCAGGCGGTCGGGCACGGAGGCGGCGAGGCTTTGGCGAGCGCCGGCGATGCCGAGCCCGAACATCGCCGCACACTGCGGCCACTGCCAAAGGTGCGGGTCCGCGATCTGGGTGCTGCGGGCGGGGAACCACAGCCGCACCACGAACGTGGCGAGCGCCATCCCGGCCGCGAGGGCGATCAGCCGACCGGCGCGCAGCGGGGCGCGGACATCCTTGATCTTCGGTTCCGGCTCTTCCCGGGCGGGGCGGCGCCGGATCGCCCACCAGCCGGCGTACCCGAGCGAGAACAGCATCAGCACGAGCGCGAACCACAACGGCCCGGAGTGCAGGAACGGGTCACGGTGAGTGAACACCCACCAGTACGACTCGTGGCGCCCGGACGCCAGGTACGTCAGCCACATCATCAACGGCCACAGCAGCAGCGCGAACGCCAGCCACGGCAGCCCGAGCCGGATGATGCGCTCGATCGCGAACCGCCCGGGCCCCCTACGGCGCAGCGCGGCCGGCACGAACAAGCCGGCGAGGAAGAAGAACACGCCGATCACGAACAGCGCCGACGGCCCGAGCGGGATGGCCAGGATCAGTTCGGCGCGCGGCGTCAGGGTCACCTCGTTGACCTCGTCATAGGGCCAGCCGCCGATCGCCGTGTAGCCGAGCAGTCCGTGGCCGCCGATGATCCAGGCGACTAAGATGGTCTTCAGGTTGTCCACATACGCCAGCCGCTTGACGTCCCGGCGCTCGGCAACGATCGTCACGCTTCCAGTCTGGTCGCTCAGGGCTCGTCAGGTCCATGACTTAGCGTGTCAAGACAGCGGAGACCGCCGACACTGCACGCGATCGGTACCGTCCGGCATGCGCTTCGAATCCTCCACGCTCATCGCCGCCGACCGCCACGGGGTCTGGGCGGTGCTCGTCGACGTGCGCAGGTGGCCGGAGTGGACGGCGTCGATGTCGACCGTGGAGCCGGCCGAGGCCGGTCCGATCGGTCCTGGCAGCGAGGTCAGGGTCAAGCAACCGAAGCTGCCGCCGTCCACCTGGACGGTCACCGAGTTCGAGCCCGGGTCGTCGTTCACGTGGGTGTCCAGGATGCCGGGCGTCACCACGACGGCATGGCACCGGCTGCAGGACGCCGACCGCGGCCGCACCGGCGCCACCGTCGGCATCTCCCAGAGTGGACCGCTCAGCGGCCTGGTCGGCCTGCTCGGCGGTCCGATCATCCGCCGCTACCTGGCCATGGAGTCGCAGGGCCTGCGTCAACGCTGCGAGCAGAGCTAGTTCACCCGGTCAGCCAATCGCAGCCAAACCGCCCGCCGACCTGACACGCGGGCGTCATTCGGTTCGTGCAGCGGAGCGAATGACGCCCGCGTGCCGCTAGGACGGCGCCGCTAGCTGGTGCAGTTCAAGACGATGTTCCAAATCGTGGTCTGGCCGTCCCTGATGGTGGGTTGCGTACTGCTGAGGAAGCAGCCGCTCGCGCTGACAAACAGCGTGTACTGGCCGGACAGCACCCGGTTGATGGTGTACCGGCCCAGGCTGTTGGTCGTCGTGCGGAACGTGCCGCCGGGCCCGCCGAACAGCGTCACGCTCGCCCCGACGACGGGCGCCCCGGTCGTCGAGCGGGTCACCACGCCGGTGATCGAGCCGAACGCCGGCAGCAGGGCGAAGTTACGCGTTGTAGTCAGGTTCGCCTGGATCACCACGCCGGTGACGGTCCTGGTGTGGTACAGCGTCATGCTCGCGGAAACCGTGTAGGTGCCGATCGGCAACGTCATCGTGTAGGAGCCGTTGCTGCCGGTGGTTACGGTCGCCGACGCCGGGCCGCTCGCGGTGACGGTGGCCCCGGCCAGGGGTTGGCCGCTGGACTGGTCGGTGACCGTCCCGGTGAGGACCCCGGTCGGCAGCCGGGTCAGCGCGAAGTTACGCGTCGTGGTCTGACCGACGGTGATCACCACACCGGACGCGGAGCCGCTGTTGTAGAGGCCGTGGGTGGCGGTCACGGTGTAGGTGCCCCCGGCCAGCGCGAGCGTGTAGCCGCCGTCGGCGGCCGTGGTGGTCGAGCGCTGGCTCGGGCCGGTCGCCGTGACGGTGGCGCCCGCGATGCCGGCGCCGGTCCCGGCGTCGGTCACCCGGCCGGTGAGGGTGCCGGTCGGCCCGCGCGGGGCCGCGTTCACGGCGGCGTAGGCGTTGAGCCGGCCCTCGCCGAACATGTTGTTGTCGTCCGTGGTGCCGCCGCACGTCGTCGCGCTGACGTCGGTGGCGGTGTCGTCGAGCAGCGTGCGCGTTCCGTTGATGTCGCCGCGCATCGTGGCGGACGCCGACCACACGAGCGCCACCGTGCCGGACACGTGCGGGGCCGCCATCGACGTGCCGTTGAACGACGAGTAGCCGCCGCCGGCGACGCTCGACCGCACCGCGACGCCCGGGGCGGCGATGTTGGGCTTGATCTCGCCGAACGTCGACGGTCCCCGGCTGGAGAAGCTGGCCAGCGCGTTGTTGACGTCGTAGGCGCCGACGCCGTACGCCTCGGCGTTGTCGCCCGGCGAGTTCGCGGTGCCGCACGCCGAACCGGAGTTGCCCTGCGAGAACACCGGGAACGTGCCGGCCGCGATCCAGGCCCGGATGGTCTCCTGGTACCAGGTGTTGCCCTGACCGCCGCCCCACGAGTTGTTGACCACGTCGGCGGCCAGGTCGGGCCGCGGGCTCGCCCCGGACAGGTCGGTCGGCGCGATCACCCACTGGCCGGAGGCCAGCAGGGAGTTCGACGAGCAGCTGCCGCTCTCGCAGCCCTTGGCGGCGATCCACCTGGCCCCGGGCGCCACGCCGATCTGGTTGCCGGCACCGTCGTCGCCGACCATCGTGCCCATGGTGTGCGTGCCGTGGTTGTTGTTGTCGCACGGCACCAGGGACGGGTTGCCGCACACCCTGGCAGGGTCGAACCAGTTGTAGTTGTGGTTGAACGACCCGCCGTTGTTTCCGCGGTACTGGCGCACCAGCGCGGGGTGGTTGTACTGGACGCCGGTGTCGATGTTGGCGACCACTATGCCGTCGCCCCTGGTCCCCAGCTCCGACCACACCCTGGGCGCCTGGATGTTGTTGATCCCCCACTCGATCGCGCTGACCCCGGCGTCGGGCGCCGGCACGGCCTTCGGCTCGGAGATCCGGTACTCGCGGTCGGCCTCGATGCGGGCCACGTCCGGCCGCGCCGCCAGCTCGTCGAGCAGCGCGCGGTCGCCCGTCACCTGCACCACATTGGAGATCCAGAACGCCTGGAACCGGGCACCGCGCCCGGCAAGCATCCCGACCAGGCCGGCCTGGCTGCGCCGCGCGGTCTCGGTCAGCCGCTCGTAGACGAACGTGGCCTTGGCCGCGTGGGTCGGCAGGGCCTGGGCGCCGCCGAGGTCGGCGCGTTCGGACAGGTACACCATGAAGCGCGCCTGCGGCTTGGCCGCGAGCTCGGCCAGCAGCTGCGGCTCGACGGTTGCTCGATTTGCCGGCTCACCGGCGGTCGCGGACACGGCGAACGCCGGGATTCCGGCGACGATCAGTGCGAGGGCTGTGACTAGCCGGGCCAGCCGGGATCTCGGCGGCCCGCTCGAAACGGCGTAGCTGCGCTCGGACATCGTTGTCCTTCCAGCGAGGAATTATGGAGCGAACCCATCTTTACTCTCGCAAGTCGCCTCATCACATGCTGTCACCTGAAGGGAGGCGCGGGCACCGGCCGCCGCGGTTGTCCGGCCGCGTTGGATACTGGCCGGCGTGCGCCGGTGGCCAATCGCGTTCCTGCTGGTAGCCGCGCTCGTCGTGATCGCCGGCGGCTGCGGCGCGGGCGAACCGTCCAGGCCGCCAGGAGTGGCCTTCACCAAGGTGGAGCTGCCCGGCGGCGCCGCTGCGGTGGTGCTGTCCGCCAGCGAAGACACCCTGCTGATCGGCGTGCGCCGGCCGGGTCAGCCGGTCGTGCCCGGACTGTTGCGGCTCGACGGGCAGGGGGCGATCAACGAGGTGCCGGTGCAAGGCGTGACGCCGTACGGCCTGCTCGCCAGGTGGCGCTCGATCGCCTTCGACGGTGAGCGGATCCTCGCGCTCGGCGGCGAGCGCGGCGGCGCGCACGGCCACGTCCGCTGGAGTGTGTGGTCGGGCTCGACCGATGGGCTCGACGAGCAACGCCAGGGCTTCAGCACTTTCGGCGGTTACGAAGCCGGTGACATGGTCGACGCCGTGCTGGCACCGGCCGGTGGCGCACTCGTCGGAGCGTGGGCGAGCGCGCGGCTCGGGTTCGACGTCGCGGTGTGGACGCTGCAGGGCGAGGACTGGATCCGGCAAAGCTCGGCCGGCACGGCGCTGGAGAGCTCCGAGACCGGGCTCGGCTTCCCGATGGCCGCGGCCTCGGTCGGTGACGGCATCCTCGTCGCCGGCTGGCAGGTGCGGCTCGGCGCCGGCGGCAGCGGCCAGCAGCCCGTCGTGTGGCAGTCGAGTTCCTTCAACACCGGATGGACGGCTACCGCACTGCCCGACGCCGGCGACCTCGCGGCGGCCCTCGCGGTGCGTTGCTGGTCGGACGGCTGCGGGGTGGCCGGGCGAGTGGACGGCAAGCTCGCCGTCTGGCAGCTCTCCGGCGGCGCGTGGGCGCGCCGGCCGGGACTACCCCCGGTCCCCGTCGGCGACCGGGACCGGCTGGCGGCGCCGATCGAGCTCGGCGGCCAGCTGTTCCAGCCGATGTCCGACGGCGGCCAGGTCAAGCTCGCGCGGGTGGACGGCGACGGCTGGGCCGTCCGCACCGTCGACGGGCCGGCCGGCACGGTCACCGCCATGGCCGTGGCCGGCGACAGCGTGTACCTGCTCGCCGGCCCCGACGAGGACAGCCAAACCCTCTGGCGCGCCGACCTCACGGCCCTGCGCTGACCC
>DASSUA010000643.1:0-2786 GCA_035707525.1 Pseudonocardiaceae bacterium | reverse complement strand
AGGCGCGTGAGTTCGTCGTGGAGCACTCGGCCGATGATGGGTTTACGGTGCCCGGTGCTCGACGAGAAGCCGAGCCTGCGCCGAGCAGGCCCGCAAGGGCTCAAGGGTGGCCAGTTCCTCCACACGGCGCCGCGCGGCGTGCAGGCGGGTTAGTAGCCACCCGTCTGCGGCGGCCAGCCGGGCGGACAGGTGCGTCCGGCGGCCAATTCGGTGGCAAACTCGGCGAGTTCGGCTTCTACGGCGGCCAAGGCGTCGCGGGCGCCAGCGAGATCGGCGTTGGTGTCGGCAGCGGCGGCCGCGAGGTGTGGCATGGCGCCGGCAAGGGCGGCTGCCGCAGGGCTTCTGCGGGGTGACCGTCGCCTGGGCTTCTGCAGTGCGGCTAGCGCGTGCGGCTGTCACGGATGCTTCCGCGGGACGACTGCTGTGGGCGGCGTCACGGCATCGGGAGTCCTTCGGCCCGGGTCGGCCTGACCTTTGGCCGGTTATCGGTGCCGCTTGCCACGCGGACCCTTGGGCTTGAGCTATGAGCGGAGGCAGCCATGCATGTTCTGGTGACGGAGGCGCAGTTCGGTAACGCCGAGCGGATCGTGCGGCGGCTGCGCGAGCAGGGTGTTCGGGTGAGCACGTGCCACGACAGGGTGGGGTACTGCCGGGTGCTGGCGCCCGGCGGGCGATGCCCACTCGACGACTTCACCGATCCGGTGGACCTGGTGGTCGACGTGCGCGGGGTCGGTGACGAGCTGACGGCTCGGGAGTACGGGGTGGCGTGCGCAGTGCGTGCGATGCGTGACGTGGTGGTTGTGCCGGTGGAGCCGGGGCTGCCGGCGACCGTCCCGGCCGGGTTGGCGGGCGTGGCGGGCGGGCTCACCGAGGAGCAGCTGATCGAATGGTGCCGGCGGGGTCCGAGGGTCCAGGCTGCGGCGGCGGACGGCTGGGCGGGTCGTCCCGAGCCACCCGCCTGAGCCGCATCCTTGACGGGATTTCAGGGGGCACGGCTGGACGCGGATCACGCTGGCTCTCGGTCGTGAGCGGCAGGGCACCGTGGCGCTGGACAGGATTTCGGGCGAAGGCAGCTCGCCGTAGCGGAGGCCGACGAAGTCGACGGCGAAGCCCCGGGCGGCGCGGATCGGGTCGTCGTAGCGCACGCCGCTGGTGCGGACCGGCCAGACCGCTGGCCGACCGCGGTGGCGGTGGTCACCGGTCGGCACGCCTTACGGCCAGTCGGGACCATAGGTCCGGGCGAGGAGGACATGCGACCGGTGTCGCGGGCGGCGGAAGTTCCTAACGTCATAGACATGAGCGCAAAACCCAGCAGCCGTTGGCACGGCCCGATTGTTGTCGGTATCGACGGTTCGGACGGCACCATCCGCGCGGTGCGGTGGGCGGCGGCGGAGGCGGCCCGGCGCCGGCTCCGGTTGCGCCTGGTGCACGCGCACAACATGCCGGCGCTCGGTTATCCGCTGATGCTGGAGACCAGGGGCCTGCACGAGGTGCTGGTCGAGCAGGCGCAGACCTGGCTGCGGGCGGCGGCCGAGACCGTGGCCAGGGTGGCGCCGCAGGTGGAGGTGCAGACCGAGGTGCGCACGGCGGGGCCGATCGCCCAGCTCACCGACGAGTCCCGGCACGCCCGGTACGTGGTGGTCGGCTCGCGCGGCCTCGGTGGCATACCGCGGCTGCTGCTCGGGTCGACCGCCGAGGGCCTCGCCGGCCACGCCGGCTGCCCGGTGGTCGTGGTGCCGGACGTGACCGAGCCCGCCCCGAACGCGCCGGTCGTGGTCGGGGTCGACGGTTCGCCGGTGAGCGATGCGGCGGTTGCCGTGGCCTTCGACGAGGCCGCCACCCGCGACGTCGACCTCGTCGCGGTGCACGCGTGGAGCGACTTCGCCGGGACCGGCCTGTACGCGCCGCTGCTGGCCGTGCGGGAGTGGAGCGAGGAGGACTTGAGCAAGGTCGAGGACGCCGAGTGGCGGGTCATGGTCGAGCAGCTCGCCGGCTGGCGGGACAAGTACCCCGACGTGAACGTTCAGCGGGTGCTGGTGAAGGACCGGCCGGCGGCAGCGCTGCTCGACCATGCCCAGCGGGCCCAGCTGCTGGTGGTCGGCAGCCGCGGTCGCGGCGGGTTGACCAGCACGCTGCTGGGTTCGATCAGCCGTGCGGTGCTGCACCACGCGCCGTGCCCGGTGATCGTCGTCGGCCCGGACCGAGATGGGGTGAGCAAGACATGATCGCGGCTGATGTGATGAGCCGCCCGGTGGTCACGGTGAGTCCGGCGATGCCGGTGCGTTCGGCCATGGTGCTGCTCGTCGAGAATCAGTTCGGCGCGCTGCCGGTGGTCAGCGAGGACGACCGGCTGCTCGGCGTGGTGAGCGAGGGCGACCTGTTGCGCGCCGGCATGCGTGGCGCCGATGTCGGGGCCACCGTCGCCGACGTGATGACCTCGCCGGTGGTCACGGTGTCGATGGAGGCCACCCTCGCCGAGCTGGCCACGATCCTGCTCGACGGCCAGCTGCGTTGCGTACCGGTCGTGAAGGACGCGGTGCTGGTCGGCGTGGTCAGCCGCAGCGACGTGCTGCGCACGCTGGTGCACGACGACGACATGCTGGCCGACCGGGTCCGCCGGCTCGTGCACGCCTACACCGGGCCGAGGTCCAGGTGGCTCGTGGATGTCGTCGACGGCGTGGTCTGGATCACCGGACCGTTCGCCGACGAGGCGGAGCGCAGGGTCGTGCTGGCGCTGGCCCACACGGTGCCCGGCGCCGAGCACGTCGAGCTGCGCCAGACGCCCG
>DASSUA010000642.1:0-3377 GCA_035707525.1 Pseudonocardiaceae bacterium | reverse complement strand
GCCAGCGGGTACGCCCACCACGGAAGGCCGCTCGGCAGCACGCCGACGATGACGACCGCGACCGCCAGGCCGACGTCAATCAACCACGGTGGGACCCTCGCCGGCAGCGCCGGTCGGATCACGAGGACGACCCGCTGTCGGGCGGCAGCCGGCGCGCGAGCACCGCGGCCTGCACCCGGTTGGCCGCGCCCAGCTTAGCCAGCACCGCCGACACGTAGCCCTTGACGGTCGACTCGGCGATCTTGAGCCGGTCCGCGATCTCGGCGTTCGAGGAGCCGTCGCCGATCAGCTGCAGCACCTGGCGCTCGCGCTGGGACAGCGCCTCGAGGGCGCGCTCGGCGACCGCGCCGGCCGCGGAGTCGCGAAGCCGCGGCAGCAGCCGCGCGGTGATCCGCGGGTCGATCACCGCCCCGCCGGCGGCCAGGTCGCGCACGGCGGCGCGCAGGAAATCCGGGCTGGCATCCTTGAGCAGGAAACCCATCGCGCCCCCGTCGAGCGCGCCGTACACGTAGTCGTCGAAGTCGAAGGTGGTCAGCACGGCCGAGACGGGCCGGCCGGAGCCGCCGGCCAGCTCCCCGAGCTGGCGCACCGCGGTGAGCCCGTCCGCGCGCGGCATCCGCACGTCGACCAGCACCACGTCACACGGAGTCGACGAGACCAGCCGCACCAGCTCGATCCCGTCGGCGGCCGTGGCCACCACCCGGATGTCGTCGGAGGCTTCGAGCACCGAACGCAGGCCGTGCCGGACCAGCTCCTCGTCGTCGGCCAGCACGACCCTGATCGCCGCCGGCCCCTCCGCCTGTCTCACGTTCGCGATCCTGGCAGACCACTGTTCCGGCAAATGGGTGCAGTTTTAGAACCAACGCTCCAGCACAAGGGCCACACCGTCGTCGGTGTTCGGCGCGGTGACCTCGTCGGCGGCCTCGAGCACGCAGGGGTGCCCGTTGGCCATCGCGACCCCGTGCCCGGCCCAGTCCAGCATCGGCAGGTCGTTGGGCATGTCGCCGAACGCGATCACGTCGGACGCGGCGACGCCGAGCCGCCTGGCAAGCGACGCCAGCCCGCTGCCCTTCGTGACCCCGGGCGCGGACAGCTCGATGAGCCCGTTGCTCGTGGAGAACGTGATCGTCGCGCTGCCCCCGATCAGCATGCCGGCGGCCTCGGCCATCGCCTCGCTGGTCATCCCGTCGTGCCGGGCCAGCAGTTTGATGGCCGGGTGCCCGAGCAACTCGGCGCGCGGCAGGCTCGGCGTCTGCGGGCCAGCCCACGGGTGCACGTAGTCGACCTCGATGACGAACTCGTGCGGCTCCGGCTGCGCCGAGCGGGTCGGCCGCTCCACGGCCAGCTGGCAGCCCGGGATCGCCTCCTCGAGCACGTCGGCGAGCCCCCGCAGCAGCACCGGCGGCAGCGCGACGGTGTCCAGCACGCGGTCGGCCCTGGCGTCGTAGAGCATGGCGCCGTTGGCACACACCGCGTACCCGCCGTGGCCGATCTCGTCTACGACCGGCGGTATCCACCGCGGCGGCCGGCCGGTGACCAGGACGAACGGCACACCGGCCGCGACGACCCTGCGAACGGCGGCCGCGGTGCGGCGGGTGGCCTGCGTGGCCGAGCCGAGCAGCGTGCCATCGACGTCACACGCGACAAGCCTCGGCCTCTGCACGCCATCGAGGGTAGAGAGTCTTTAGATGATGGCGACCGCGACGACCAGGCCGAGCGCCAGGTGGGCCGCGCACACCACCAACACGGAGGGCGTGTAGACGTCGGCGCGCAGCACCCGGCCGATGTCGACGCCGGTGACCCATTCGAGCAGCCGCACCCCAGCGACCTGGACGATGATCCCGGCCAGACCGAAGATGAGCGCGTTGAGCAGACCCTCGGCGAGCCGCCCACCGGACACCCAGATCGCCGTGATGATGATCAGCGCCATGCTGACCATGCCGGCCGCGGTCACCGCCACCGCGTTCGGCGCCCCGGCCCGCACCAGGTCGTTGAGCTTGCCCGGGGTGGTCAGGTCGACGGCGTAGAACCCGACGAGCACCAGGCCGACGCCGAGGATGGCGTACAGGGCGATCGCGCCGACGCCCTCACCGATGGCCTTGAAGTACTCGGCGTCGATCGCCGCGAGCAGCGAGGTCACGAAACTCCTCCAGTTCAACTCTCGGTAGGTATGCGGTGGGGAATGAAGGCCGCGCCATCGTCGGTCACCAGCCCGACGGTCTCGCGGATGCCGAGGCCGGCCGCCTCGTCGCCGACGATCCACGCGCCGAGCGCCGGCCGGAAGCCGTCGAACTCGGGGAGGGGGTCGAACAGCTGGTAGACGTAGCCCTCGTCGCCGTAGGCGCCGCCGGTCTGGTGCTCCATCCCGGGCGCCACGATCTGGATGTTGGCGCCCTCGCGGCCCAGCCGCGGCTTGCGCACATATTCGGTCAGCATGCCCGGATCGTCCAGGTACGCGGGCAGCAGGTTCGGATGGCCCGGGTACATCTGCCACAGCACGGCCAGCAGCGCCTTGTTCGACAGCAGCATCTTCCACAGCGGCTCGAGCCACAGCGTGCCGGGCAGCGTCTCGACGGCGTGCTTGCCGAACGGGTCGTCGACCAGCCATTCCCAGGGGTAGAGCTTGAGCACGCAGTTCATCGGGGCGTCTTCGAGGTCCACGAAGCGCAGCAGATCCGGGTCCCAGCCGATCTCCTCGATCGCCAGCCCGACGGTGTTCAGGCCCGCCTCGGCCGCCGTCTCCTGCAGGTAGGCCGTCGTGACGTGGTCCTCGCCGGTCGGATCGCCGGCCGACCAGGTGAAGTGCACCTCACCGGCCGGCAGCCGGTCGGCGATCTGCCCCCAGCGCGCCACGAGCTTCTCGTGCAACGAGTTCCACTGGTCGTCGCCCTCGTGGGTGTCGGTCAGCCAGTGCCACTGGATGACCGCCGCCTCCAGCAGCGACGTCGGCGTGTCGGCGTTGTACTCCAGCAGCCTGGCCGGGCCCGAGCCGTCGTAGCGCAGGTCGAACCGGCCGTACAGGTGCGGGTCGCTGCGCCGCCACGACTCGCCGATCGCCGGCCACACCCACTCCGGGATGCCGAACTCGCGGTACCGCTCCGCGGTGACCACCGCGTCCACCGCCTCGAGGCACATCGAGTGCAGCAGTTCGACGTCGGCCTCGATCGAGAGCACCTCGTCCATCTCGAACACGTAGTGGACCGACTCGTCCCAGTACGGGCGCGCGACGCCGCCCGGCCCGGTCGCCGGCGTGCCGTACACCAGACCCTGGGCCTCGACCACGCGCTGCCAGTCCCGGCGCGGCCTCGACAGTTCCCGGCGCACCGGTCAGCTCTTGCCGGAGGTGCCGCGAATGCCGAACCCGCCGCGCTGGATGG
>DASSUA010000641.1:0-5552 GCA_035707525.1 Pseudonocardiaceae bacterium | reverse complement strand
CAGCTCGAGGCCCTCGACGAGCGAGCCGAAATCCTCCCGAACCTTGGCCACAACCTGCACGTCACGCACCCGGAACGGCTGCTTGCGCTGGTCGAGCGGGTCGGTGCGGCCGGCTGACGGACGGGGAGACCCCCGCCGGCTCGGCGATCAGCGGTGGCTAGGCTGCCGTCGTGCCTGGCTCCCCAAGCACGACCCGTACCGAAGGCCGTCTGCGCAAACCAGTGCCCAATGACATCGCGGAGACCGCTCCGCCGAGACCGTCGACGACCAGGCCCGTTCCGGTCGCCGAGCTGGCCGGGCTCGCCCGGCTGACCCAACTGGCGGGGCCCTCCCGGCGGAACCAACTGGCCGGCGGTGCCGTGACCGGGGTCACCCTGCGGGCCAGCGAGGTCCGGCCGGGCGACCTGTTCGCCGCGCTGCCCGGCTCGCGCGCCCACGGCGCCGACTTCGCCGCCGACGCGCTCGCCGCCGGTGCCGCCGCGCTGCTCACGGATCCGGCCGGCGCCGCCCGCCCGGCGGTCGCGGAGGCGGTCGCGGAGTCCAGGCTCCCGGTGCTCGTGCATGAGAACCCGCGCGCCGTGCTCGGCCGGCTGGCGACCCACATCTACGGCGACCCGTCGGCCCGGCTCTCGGTCGTCGGGGTCACCGGGACCTCGGGCAAGACCACCACGAGCTTTCTGATCGAGGCGGGGCTCTCGGGCGCCGGCGGGGTCACCGGGCTGATCGGCACCGTGCAGACCACGATCGCCGGTGAGCGGCTCGGGTCGGCGTTCACCACGCCGGAGGCGCCGGACCTGCAGGCGCTGCTGGCGCTCATGGTCGAGCGCGGCGTGACGCACGTGGCGATGGAGGTCTCCAGCCACGCGCTCGCCCAGGGTCGGGTCGACGGGACGCGGTTCGCGGTCGGCGCGTTCACCAACCTGTCGCCCGAGCACCTGGACTTCCACCCGGACATGGAGGCCTACTTCGCCGCAAAGGCGATGCTGTTCGACGGCCGAGCCGCCGCCGAGGTCGTGTGCGTCGACACCGAATGGGGCCGGCGGCTGGTGACGGACCGCACGGTCACCGTGTCGACGACCGGCGAGCGCGCCGACTGGTGGGTCGGTGCGGCCGACGCCGACCCGACCGGTGCGCAGTCGTTCGAGGTGCACGGCCCGGACGGGTTGCTCCTGCCGGTGTCCACGAGGCTGCCGGGGCGGTTCAACGCCGCCAACACCGCGCTCGCGCTCGCCTGCGTGCGGGCCGCCGGCGCCGACGTCCGGCTGGCCGTGCCGGCCATCGCGGCGGTCGACGTGGCCGGCCGGATGGAGCGGGTGCGCCGTGGCCAGGACTTCGTCGCGATCATCGACTACGCGCACAAGCCGGCCGCGGTCGCCGCGGTGCTCGACGCGGTGCGCGCGCAGCACCCGGCCGCCCGGCTCGCCGTCGTCGTCGGCTGCGGCGGGGACCGGGACCGGGCCAAGCGCCCGGTCATGGGTGCCGAGGCGGCCCGCCGCGCCGACCTGCTGGTCGTCACCGACGACAACCCCCGCACCGAGGACCCGGCCGCGATCAGGGCCGCGATGTTGACCGGTGCCCTGGACGTCCCGTCCGGCCAGCGCGGCGAGGTCACGGAGATCGGCGACCGCCGGCAGGCGATCCGGGCCGCGGTGGCCTGGGCCGGCCCCGGCGATGTCGTGGTGATCGCCGGCAAGGGCCACGAGGCCGGGCAGGAGATCGACGGCGTGAAGTACCCGTTCTCCGACCGCGACGAGCTGGTCGAGGCGATCGACGCCAGGCTCGGCGGTGCTCGCCCCGACGGCTGCGGGACCGCCTGGTGATCGAGCTCACCCTGGCGGAGGTGGCCGCCGCCGTCGGAGGCCGGCTGCACCGGGCGACGGGCGACGAGCGGGTGACCGGCACGGTCGAGTTCGACACCCGCAAGCTCGCACCCGGTTCGCTGTTCGTCGCGCTGCCCGGCGAGCGCGTCGACGGACACGACTTCGCGGCCGAGGCGATGCGCGCCGGGGCCGCCGGCGTGCTGGCCGGGCGGCCGGTCGACGCGCCCGCCGTGATCGCCCCGCCGGCCACCGACGCTCCCGGCGGCGTGTACGTGCTTGCCGGCGACCGCGACGGCTCCGGCGCCGCGGTGCTGGCCGGGCTCGGCCGGCTGGCGCGCGCGGTCGTCGACCGCCTGACCGCCGGCCCGGGCCGGGCGGGACTCTCGGTCGTCGGCGTCACCGGGTCCTCTGGCAAGACGTCGACCAAGGATCTGATCGCGGCGCTGCTGCGCCCGCTCGGGCCGACCGTGGCGCCGCCGGGGTCGTTCAACAACGAGCTGGGCCACCCGTGGACGGTGCTGCGCGCCGACCGCGACACCCGGCACCTGGTGCTCGAGCTGTCGGCCCGCGGGCCGGGACACATCGCGGCGCTGTGCCGGGTGGCGCCGCCACGGATCGGGGCCGTGCTCAACGTCGGGTCGGCCCACCTCGGCGAGTTCGGCACCAGGCAGGCGATCGCGGCCGCCAAGGGCGAGCTGGTCGAGGCGCTGCCGGCGAGCGGCGTGGCGGTGCTCAACGCCGGCGACGAGCTGGTGTCGGCGATGGCAGCCAGGACCGAGGCGCGCGTGGTGACCTTCGGCCGGCACGCCGATGTCCGGGCCGAGGACGTCGCCCTCGACGCCTGCGGCCGCGCCTCGTTCCGGCTGGTCGCCCCCATCGGCACGGCGCCCGTGCGGCTCGCCGTGCACGGGGAGCACCAGGTGGGCAACGCGCTGGCCGCCGCCGCCGTCGCGCTCGAGCTCGGCGCCCGGGTGGAGCAGGTGGCGGCCGGCCTGGCCACGGCGACTCCGGTGTCGCGCTGGCGCATGGAGGTCGCCGAGTCGCCCGGCGGCGTGACGGTGATCAATGACGCCTACAACGCCAACCCGGAGTCGGTTCGCGCGGCGCTGCGGACGCTCATGGCAATGGCCGCCGGCACCCGCCGCAGCTGGGCGGTGCTTGGCCCGATCGGCGAGCTCGGCGAAGGGTCTGAGCAGGCGCACCACGAGCTGGGCCGGTTGGCGGTCCGGCTCGGGGTGGCCCGGCTGGTCGTGGTCGGGGCCGACGCCCGGGCCATGCACGAGGGCGCGCGGGACCAGGGATCGCACGGAGAGGAGTCGGTGTTCGTGCCGGACGTCGAGGCCGCGGTCGCGCTGCTGCGAGGGCAGTTGCGCGCGGACGACGTGGTGTTGGTGAAGGCATCGCGGGCGTACGGGCTGGAGCGGATCGCCGCCGCCCTGCTCGCCGGCGAGCGGGCGGCGGTCGGGGGTGAGGGTCGGTGACCAGCGTGATGGTCGCCAGCGCCATCGCGCTCGCGGTCTCGATCCTGCTCACGCCGTACCTGATCCGGCTGTTCGCCAGGCAGGGCTTCGGCCAGGAGATCCGGGTCGAGGGCCCGCAGACGCACCACAGCAAGCGCGGCACCCCGACGATGGGCGGGGTCGCGATCGTCGGCGCCACCTGGGTGGGCTACCTGGTCGCCCACCTCACGGTCAGCGACCACCCGATCAGCGCCTCCGGCTTCCTGGTGCTGCTGCTGATGACCGTGCTCGGGATCGTCGGCTTCCTCGACGACTTCATCAAGATCCGCCGCCAGCGCAACCTAGGGTTGAACAAGACCTCGAAGCTGGTCGGGCAGCTGGTGGCGGCGCTGCTGTTCGGCGTGCTGGCCATCCAGTTCGCCGACGCGCGCGGCGTCACGCCGGCCTCGGAGCACCTGTCGTTCGTGCGCGACATCGCGGTCGTGTCGTTCGGCACGGTCGGGTTCGTGATCTTCTGCTACCTCGGGGTCACCGCCTGGTCCAACGCGGTCAACCTGACCGACGGGCTCGACGGGCTCGCCGGTGGTACGGCCGCCATGGTGCTCGGTACGTACGTGATCATCTCGTTCTGGCAGTTCCGTTACGACTGCGGCGGCGAGTTCGGTCCGATGCCCGGCTGCTACGAGGTGCGCGACCCGCTGGACGTGGCGATGGTCGCGGCGGCCGCGACCGGCGCGTGCATGGGGTTCCTGTGGTGGAACGCCGCGCCCGCGAAGATCTTCATGGGCGACACCGGCTCGCTCGCGCTCGGCGGCCTGGTCGCCGGGCTGTCCATGGTGACCCGCACCGAACTGCTGCTGGTCGTGCTCGGCGGCCTGTTCGTGGTCGAGGCGCTGTCGGTGAGCATGCAGGTCGTGGTGTTCCGGGCGGCGGGCCGGCGGCTGTTCCGGATGGCGCCGTTCCACCACCACTTCGAGCTGGCCGGCTGGGCAGAAACCACGGTGATCATCCGCTTCTGGCTCCTCGGCGGCATCTGCTGCGCCCTGGGCCTGGGCGTGTTCTACAGCGAGTGGCTCACCGCCACCGGCCCCAGCTGACCGTCAAACCCCGGCGTGTCGTCCGTTTCGGTACGCGAGTTACACGTTTGCGGTCGGTGCCGCGACGGCGATCCGTGAGCCGCGGTCGGTGGCAACGGCTTGCTGTAGGAGCGTTCTCCGCCTGCGTCGGCCCTTGCCGCCAACCGTCACCCTCTGCGACGCCAACCAGGTTCATGATCGCCATTGGGGGTGTGGCTCTCGTGTGGCTCTTCTGAAGGGACGCCTGGGCCGCGGCCATGGCTTAAGTGGGGGCTCGTGGCCGCGCCTAATCGATTCAGAAAGCGATAACCCCCGGTATCGAACCCTCCCCAAGCCCTCACCCACGGCCCCTCCAGAAAGGACCACACCCTTCGCCGATCATGGGCCAACCCGTGACCGCCCCCGCGGCGCGTGGGCCTCATTCGGTTCGAACGCCGGCGCGTGGGCGTCATTCGGTTCGAACGCCGGTGCGTGGGCGTCATGCGGTTCGAACGCCCACACACCTCTACCGGACCCAGGTCAGTCCAGCCGCCAGCACACCTCCCGCGCCACCGGTTCGGCGCCCACTCATGAGCGCCGAAGGGTGCGGCTCTTCTGGAAGGCCCGGTGCCTTGGTAGCCGGTAACTGGAGACCATGATCGCCGTTTGGGTGCCGAGAGCCGCGCTGAGCGCGGTTCATCGCACCAAAATAGCGATCATGACCAGCCACCGGTGCCAACCCACACACCAACCGACGCACCGGGCGCGAGCCGCAAACCCAGTTCCGGCGGGCAACAACCACCCTCCGGAAGATCCACACCCATCGTCGTTTCGGTGCCACCAACCGCGCTCAGCGCGGCTCACGGCACCCAAACGGCGATCATGACGCCTCCGGCGAATCGAGCCGGCCGGTTTCGGCCCCACGATCACCGAGATGTGCCCGTGTGGTTACCGACGGCCACCAAGATGAAGGGCGGTTGGGCGGGACGGGCACAGCCGGTCACGTGGTCGGCGTTCACGCGGTCAAGATCGCTGAAAGTGTGAGCTCACCGTGCAGTGTGGGGCCCCAAGGTGCATGCTGGCTTCACACTTTTGGCGATCATGGACGGCGTTGGGCCGGCGCGGGGCCGGTAACGGCCGCCGGCCGGCGGCACGAGCGCTGATTTCGCACGGGCTGCGACCACCTGCATGCCATCGGTCACTGGAGCTCGGCAGGA
>DASSUA010000640.1:0-3480 GCA_035707525.1 Pseudonocardiaceae bacterium | reverse complement strand
GCGCGTGCGCACCACCACGCCAGACGCGCACACGATGCGAACCGGGCCCAGGTCGATCGAGTGGACCCGCTCGACCACCCGCTCGGCGCGCGGCGGGTCGTCGGTGCGCCGCGGCCCGGCCATCCCCACTTGCTACCACATGGCCACCCCGACACGCGGCAAGCCGGACGCGCGACCGCTCCGAATGGCTGGAAAATGCCGTGGGTGAAGGGGGCGCGGATGCGCGAGCGAGGACGCGCCGATAGCGGCACCGGCAGTCGCGCGGCGGGTGGCGCGGCGTCGCTGGAGGACCTGATGATCCTGGTGGCCCGCGGCGACGAGGCGGCCTTCGAGCGGCTGTATGACGCGCTGGCGGGCCCGGTCCTCGGGCTGGTTCAGCGCGTGCTGCGGGATCCGGCGCAGTCGGAGGAGGTGGCCCAGGAGGTGCTGGTGGAGCTGTGGCGCACGGCCAGCCGGTACCGGCCCGACGCCGGGTCGGTGCGTACGTGGGCGCTGACGCTGGCCCACCGTCGGGCTGTCGACCGGGTGCGCTCAGCGCAGGCCAGTAACCAGCGGGAGCGGCGGGTGGCAGGGGCGAGCGTGGACCGGCCGTTCGACGAGGTGGCCGACGAGGTCGCCGGCCGGCTCGAGCGCGAGCAGGTGCGGCGCTGCATGGGCACGCTGACCGAGCTGCAGCGCGAGTCGGTGGTGCTGGCCTACTACGGTGGCTATACCTATCGCGAGGTTGCGCAGCTGCTCGATGCCCCGCTGGGCACGGTGAAGACCCGGCTTCGCGACGGGCTCATCAGGCTGCGGGACTGCCTCGGGGTGGCGGGATGAACGCCGAGATCCACACGCTGACGGGTGCGTACGCGATGGACGCGCTCTCCGAGACCGAGCGCGTGATGTTCGAGCACCACCTGGCCGAGTGCGCGTCGTGCACGGCCGAGGTCGGTGAGCTGCGGGAGACCGCCGGCCGGCTCGGCGCGGCCGTGGCGGTGTCGCCGCCGGACTCGCTCAGACGGCAGGTGATGGCGACCGTACGGCGTACGCGCCAGCTGCCGCCCGCTGTGGCCTCCCCGGCGGCCCGGCGCGTGGCGCCGCGCTGGCAGGTCTGGACCGCGGGCGCGGCCGCAGCGGCGTGCTTCGTCGTCGCGGTCGTCTTCGGCGTGCAGTGGGCGTCCGCGAACCGGCAGCTGGACCGGGGCGTCCTGGCGGAGCAGCAGCTCGAAACGGTGCTGGAGGTGCTCTCCGCACCGGACGCGAAGGTGGCCACCACGGCGGCGCCCGGGGGCGGCACGGCGACCGCGGTCGTTTCGCAAGCAGTGGGCAAGGTCGTGTTCCTGGCCCGCGGCATGCCCTCGCTGGCCGATGACCGCAGCTACCAGCTGTGGGCGTTGGAGCCGGGCGGCGCGCGGTCGCTCGGCGTGCTGCCGGCCGGCGCGGATCTCGGGCCGGTGGCCGGCGAACTGACCGCCGGCCAGACAGCGATCGGCCTGACGGTCGAGCCGCGCGGCGGCTCCGCGCGGCCCACGACCGACCCGGTCGTGCTCCTGGACGTGCCGGCCTGACCCGTCGACTGTTACTCAGCGCGCACGACTGTTCGCTCGATTGGCCGCAATCCGTGGGGGCTCCTGGTTCGAATCTCGGATGTTCCAGGTCACGAGATTTGAACTGAAGGAGAAACCCATGTCGAGTGTGCAAGCGAGGGGCCGGCGGCGAGTTCCCGTGGCCCTGGCTGCGGCCGCAACCACGGTATTGACGGCCGGGCTGGCCGGGTTCGGGCCCGGTTCGGCGGTGGCGTCAAGCCACCGGGAGGCACCGTTGATCGCGGCGGACCCGGCGGCCGACAACACGGATGTGTATGCGTTCGTCAGTCCGGACCGGCCGGACACGACGACGATCGTGGCGAACTGGTACCCGTTCCAGGAGCCGCCCGGCGGGCCGAACTTCTACCCGTGGGCGACGGACACCCGGTACGACATCAACATCGACAACGACGGTGACGCGGTGCCGGACTGGACATACCGGTTGACGTTCAGGACCGACGACCGCCGGGCTCGGAACACGTTCCTGTACGACAACGGGCCGGTCACCTCGCTCGATGACGAGAATCTGCTGTTCCGGCAGACCTACCGGCTCGAGTTGGTGGACCGCCGCGGGCGCGTGCGCACCCTGGTCGAATCGGGCCGGGTGGCGCCGTCGAACACCGGTGCGGCGTCCATGCCGGACTACGGGACGCTTCGCGACCAGGCGATCGCCGACCTCCCGGGTGGCGGCAAGATCTACGTCGGCCAGGCGGACGACCCGTTCTTCCTCGACCTGCGGGTGTTCGATCTGCTGTACGGCGGCGACCTTTCCGAGACCGGGCAGGACACCCTCGCCGGGTACAACGTCAACACGGTCGCCATCCAGGTGCCCAACGCGCAGCTGGCGCTCAAGGGCGACCCGGTCCGCAACCCGGTGATCGGCGTCTGGAGCGACACCGAGCGCCGGTCGATGAAGCTGCGGCCGGGCAAGTCGGAGCCGTTCGGCGACTACGTGCAGGTGTCGCGGCTGGGCATGCCGCTGGTCAACGAGGTCGTCGTGCAGCGTGCCCTGAAGGACCGGTTCAACTCGCAGACGCCGGCTGCCGACGGGCAGATCCCGGAGCTGGTCGCCAGGGTGACCGATCCGGAGCTGGCCAGGCTGATCGAGGCGATCTACGGAATCCCGGCGCCGCCGCTGCCACGAAACGACCTGGTGGAGATCTTCCTGACCGGCATCACCACCAGAGCCGGCGGGCCGATCCGGGCCGACCTGAACTCGCAGCTGAACAACGCCGACGTGGCCCCGGGATGGTTCGTTCCGTCGGAGATGCTGCGGCTGAACATGTCGGTGCCGCCGGCGGCGAACCCCGACCGGCTCGGTGTCCTGGCCAATGACCTGCAGGGATTTCCCAACGGGCGCCGGTTGACCGACGACGTCGTCGACATCTCGATCCAGGCGGTCGAGGGCGCCGCGGTGAGCGGCATCGTCGATGCGCTGGCGGCGGGGGACAAGGTGGACGCGAACAACGTGCCGTTCGACGCGACGTTCCCGTACGTCGCGCTGCCGGGCAACACGGCCGTGAACCAGCAGTTCGCCGGCACCGGTGCCGCGCCGGGCGGTAACGCCGCCGTCCCGCCGGCCGGCGGCGCGCAACCCAGCGGAATGGGGCCGCTACCGGCCGGGGCGATGACGTGGGCGCCGATGGGCGCGGCGGCCGCGCTGCTTATCGGTGCGGGTGGGTTCGTGCTACGCCGCAGGTCGCGGCTGTCGCCAACGGTCAACTGAGATCCGAAACGGAGCCGGAACGGACCCGCAGCAGGGCGTTCCGGCTCCATTCGAACGAGCTCGAATCGAGGCTGTCATGAGAAGTTCATCGACCAAAATCCTCGCGATCACGGCGATCGCCGCAGGCGTCGTCCTGCTCGGCGGGGCCGGCGTCATCGCTTCCGGCTCCGGGCCGGCCAACGACAC
>DASSUA010000639.1:0-2854 GCA_035707525.1 Pseudonocardiaceae bacterium | reverse complement strand
GTCGTTGTAAGCGACGCGCTCGTACCAACTGAGCTACACGCCCGAGATGGGTGTTGTGTGCTTCGCAGGGCTGCGAGCTGTGAGTCCTGCGTCAGCGCAGCGAGGTTCTCTGGCCTCCCTATTAGGAATGCAGTAGGACCGCATCCGGTGGACGGGTCGTACGTCTACGACATCGAGGCATGGTAGTGGCCTGAACCGCGATTGTCCCATGCGTGCCCGGGTCGAGGTGGGCACCCGGGTCAGTGGTGTGCTGACAATCGGCGCGGCTGTGGCAGGATCCCCGACATGCATGCTGACGGGACCGAGCATCGGCAGACGCCCGCGTGGGCAGCCGACCTGGTGCGCCATCTCGGACAGGGGGGGCCGCTGACGGCGGGGGCGCTCGCCGAGCGTCTCCAGGCCCACCATGCGGGCCTGACCGCCGAGCAGGTGGATCGAGAGCTGCGTGCCCTGCCTGAGGTGCATGAGACGGCGGGTGGCTGGGTGAGCCTGCTCGCGCTCGCCGACGGCGCGGTCCTCAGCCACCTGCTCAGTGCCGAGGAGCGCAAGGCGGGGGTGCTGGCCGCCGACGGGGACCTGGACCTGTGGGCGCGGCTGGCCGCCGACGAGGGGTTGCCGCTGGCTGGCGGTGGCATGCTGCGCACCCGCCGGGCGCTCAGCCCGCACGAGCTGCCGAGGGGCTCCAGCAGCGCACTGGCTGGGCCGGAGGGCTGGCTGGAGGAGTTCGAGGATGACGCGATCCTGACGCTGCGGCTGCGCGACGGCGCCCTCGAGGTCCGCACGCTGCCTGAGCAGCAAGGCGACGAAGCCGGCGAGGCGGTCGCCGAGCGGGCCAAGACGGTGGTCCAGGCGTGTGCCGGTGCGGCGCTTGGCGGGCTGAGAGCGTTCGCGACGGCGGTCGGGGTCGACCGTGCAGACGATGAGCGATCCGGCGAACACGACGAGCCGAGCGATCCCGGGGCTGCCCTCGTCGACGTGCTCGCCGAGCTGCTCGCGACCCAACCCGGAGTGCTGGACGACCCGCTGCCTCCGCTCGGCCTGCTGTTGACCGCGGCTGGCCTGGAGGTGACCGATGGCGCCGTCATGCTGGCCGGAGCGCCGCAGTGCCCCGACGAGGTCGCGGACCTGTCAGCCGAGGAGATCCGCTGGTTCACCCTGGCCCGTGGGTTCCTGTGGACCCAGGAGGCCGACCGGTTGTCCGCCGAGGAACTCGGCCGGTTCCTGAGCGTGCTGACCCTCTCGCCCCTGGTGCTGGAGCGGGTGGCGGACGAGGTGGAACGCAACCCGGCCGATGCGGCCCTGCTCGAGGCGGCACGGCGGGCTGGGGCCGCACCGGTCCAGCGGGCCGCCGCGGCGTTGCTGACCGCGCGGGCCGCCGAGGGCGATGGACGCCCGGTCGAGGCCGAGGAGCTGACCCTGGAGGCGCTCGGCCACGATCCTGACCTGGCGCCGGCGCTTCGGGACGCGGCCGACTACGCCGCCACCCGCGGCGACGCCGCCAGCGCCGACGCGCACCTGCGCCGGGCAGGTGCCGCGGCGGAGGATGGACTGCGCTGGGCGCTGCGGCCGCTGCTGGTCTCGCCGCCGCGCACGACTCCGCGCAACAGCCCGTGCCCGTGCGGGTCGGGACGCAAGTACAAGCAGTGCTGCCTGCGCACGCCCTCCTATCCGCTGTCCACGCGGGCACCGGCGCGCTATGCCAGCATCGCGACCTATGCGACTCGCGCCTCCAGCATCGAGGTCGCACGGGAGTACGCCGAGCGGGCCGAGCCCGAGGCGGCCATGTTCGCGCTCGACCTGGCGATCTTCGAGGGCGGCGTCCTCGACGACTATCTGGACGAACGCGGGGACCTGCTGCCAGGCGACGAGCTGGCCATGGTCCAGCGGTGGCGCTCGGTGCCGCTGGCCCCCTACGAAGTGACCGCGGTCCAGCCGGGGGCATCGCTGACCGTGCGCCCGCTGCTGGGCGGTAGCCCGGTACGCCTGGCCGACCGGTCGCTGTCAGGCGGCGTGCGGCGCCTGGACCTGCTGGTGGCCCGGGTCTTGGACGACGGGGACGGCCCGGTGCTGCTGGCGCACCCGCTGCCGGCCGACCGGCGGCGGCGCCGGGCGCTGCTGGAGCTGTTCGACGGCGGCTACGAGCCCTGGGAGGTCGCGGCCTTCTTCGGCCCGCAGCCACCGGCGCTGCTGCGCAACCGCGAAGGCCATCTGCTGGTGCAGTGCACCGCCACCTACGACCTCCCCGAGACCGCGATGGAGGGGGCCTGGAGGCGGCTGGCCGCCGAGCTGGAGGAAGACGGCGAACCGGACCGGCTGCTGGCCACCGCCGAAATCGACGGCGAGCAGGTGATCCGCGGGTCGCTCCACCGCCAGCAGCGACAGCTGACCATTACGGCGAACTCGGTCGAGCGACTCGGCGAGCTGCAACAGCAGGTACTGGCCGCCGCACCCGGGTCGCGGCTGGTGTCGGAGTCGATCGTGCCGATGGAAGAGCTCTTGGCCGAGGGCGAGCGGGACCCGCAGGCCACGGCCGACCCGGACGCCGAGGCCCGGCGGCTGGGCCTCTCGCCGGAGGAGGAGGTCGCGCTCCTGGAGCAGGTCATGATCGAGTACGAGCTGCGGTGGCTGGACCAGACGCTCCCAGCCCTGGAAGGCCGCACGCCGCGCCAGGCCGCGGCGGAGGGCGGAAGCGCGCTCGCCGAGTTGCAGGCCCTGCTCGATGACATCCAATGGCAGGCCGACACCTCCGGCGGCGGCATGAGCGCCACCCGGATCAGGCGCCACCTCGGCCTCACCGATGCCTGAGCCGCGTCCCGGTGGCCTGCGCCGATCGTCGTCGCGTCGGCAGGCTACG
>DASSUA010000638.1:0-2024 GCA_035707525.1 Pseudonocardiaceae bacterium | reverse complement strand
GAAGGTTCCCACCGGAATCCTGCTGACCACCGTCGAGAAGCTCGTCAACTGGTCCCGCAAGTCCAGTTTCTGGCCGGCGACGTTCGGCCTGGCCTGCTGCGCGATCGAGATGATGGCCACCGGCGCCGCCCGGTACGACCTGGCGCGGTTCGGCATGGAGGTCTTCCGCGCGAGCCCGCGCCAGGCCGACCTGATGATCGTCGCGGGCCGGGTGAGCCAGAAGATGGCCCCCGTGCTGCGCCAGATCTATGACCAGATGGCCGAGCCGAAGTGGGTGCTGTCGATGGGCGTCTGCGCGTCCAGCGGCGGCATGTTCAACAACTACGCGATCGTCCAGGGCGTCGACCACATCGTGCCGGTCGACATGTACCTGCCCGGCTGCCCGCCGCGGCCGGAGATGCTCATCGACGCCATCCTCAAGCTGCGCGAGAAGATCATGCACGAGCCGCTCGGGACCGGTGGTCGCAGGATGCTGGAGGCCCGGCGCGAGCGCGGTGACATCCCGGTGGTGGCGCCCGGCGCGATGCCCTCGTCCTACCGGTCTGACAAGACCAGGCGGGCCGCCTGGGAGCAGGCGGTGCGCGAGGGTCGCGAAGAGCAGCTGCGGATCGAGAAGTGGATGGAAGCGGAGCGACACATGCAGGGTGGGGGGCGCTGGTGAGCGAGCGCGACACGCCGGCCGGCACGCCCGGTCCGGTGCCGGTGGTGGCGCCGCCGGCCGGTGCCACCAGCGGCGCCCCGGCCGAGCTGCCGCCATCCAGCCGGGCCGGCCGCGGCATGTTCGGCAGCGCCGGCTCGGGCGACACCTCCGGCTTCGGCGGCCTGGTCCGGCGCCGGCTGCGGGTGACCGGCAGCCCGCGGCCGTACGGCGGCGACTTCGACGAGGTCTACGACGCCCTGGTCGAGGCGCTCGCTGGCGGGGTCCGGCCGCACCCCGCCGTCGACTCCGATGTGGACGGCGCCATCGAAGGGCTGGACTCCGATCCGGACGCCGCCGCCGACGACCTCGACTCCGATGTGGACGGTGCCGGCGTGGGGGCCGGTGCGGGCGGCGCCAGCGCTGGGGCCGGTGCCGGCGCTGGGGCCGTTGGCGGCGGTGGCGGTCGCGACGCCGGCCGGGACGTCGAGGCGGTCGAGAGCGGGGTGGCGCACCCGAGCGCGATCGAGAAGGTGGTCATCGACCGCGGCGAGATGACGCTGCACATCCGGCCCGAGCGGATCGCCGAGGTGTGCCAGCTCATGCGCGACGACGAGTCGTTGCGGTTCGAGCTGTGCTCCAGCGTCTCCGGCACCGACTACCTCGGCGCCGACGAGCGCCGGTTGCACGTGGCCTACCACCTGACCTCGATGACCTACCGCCGGCGGGTGCGGCTGGAGGTGGCGGTCCCGGCCGAGCGGCCGCACGTGCCCTCGGTGACCTCGGTCTACCCGACCGCCGACCACCAGGAGCGAGAGGTCTACGACATGTTCGGGGTGATCTTCGACGGCCACCCGGCCCTGACCCGGATTCTCATGCCGGACGACTGGGAGGGTCACCCGCAGCGCAAGGACTACCCGCTCGGCGGCGTCCCGGTGGAGTACAAGGGGGCCGAGATCCCGCCGCCCGACCAGCGCAGGAGCTACCAATGACGGCCGGGTACGCGCGCGAGCGCGAGACCACCGAGGGCAAGGTCTTCACCGTCACCGGCGGGGACTGGGACGCCATCGTCAGCGCGGTCAACGACGACCCGATCAACGCCGAGCGCATCGTGGTGAACATGGGTCCGCAGCACCCGTCCACCCACGGCGTGCTCCGGCTCATCCTGGGGCTGGAGGGCGAGACGGTCCGCGAGGCCCGCACCGTCGTGGGCTACCTGCACACCGGCATCGAGAAGAACCTGGAGTACCGGAACTGGACCCAGGGCACCACCTTCGTCACCCGGATGGACTACCTCGCCCCCATCTTCAACGAGACCGCGTACTGCCTGGCGGTGGAGAGGCTGCTCGGCATCGAGGACCAGATCACCGAGCGGGCAACCACCATC
>DASSUA010000637.1:0-5430 GCA_035707525.1 Pseudonocardiaceae bacterium | reverse complement strand
GCACCCGGCGTCACCGTGCGCTGCGACGCCGGCCTGGCCCGGCTCGGCGAGGAACCCGGCGGGCTCGACCGCCGGTTCCGCCTGGACGTCCCCCAGACGTACCGGTTCGCCGGCGCCGCGCTCCCCCGGCCGGGCGCCTCGGCGTGGACTTCGCCGGCCGGGTTGGCCGTCAGCGCTTCGTCGCACCTGACCGGCGACCCGGCGCTCGCGCCGCGCATGCTGTTCGACGGCGACCGCGGCACCAGCTGGGTCGCCGATCTGGCCGACCGGGCGCCGACCGTGCGGCTGCGCTGGTCCGGGGAGCGCTCGATCGACCGGATCGAGCTCGAACGAAGCGACCTGCCGGTCACCAACCCGCCGCTCATCCTCACGCTGGCGGCCGGCGACGAGCAGCGCCGGGTGCAGCTGACCGCCGAGCAGGAATCGGCGTCGTTCGAGCCGCTGCGCACCGACAAGCTCGACGTGGTGGTGCAGTCGGCCGACCGGCTCCCGCTGGCGCCGCCCGGCCGGTTCGGGGCCAGCGCCGGGCTCGCCGAGCTGCGCATCCCGGCGCTGCGCGACCTCCTGCCGGCCGCGGGTGCCGGCTCGCACCGCGTGACGGTGCCGTGCGGGCAGGGGCCGCCGATCGAGGTCGACGGGACGCCGTACCCGACCGCGGTGTCCGGCACCCGATCGGCCCTGGACGGGTTCGCCGCGCTCACCCTGACCCCGTGCGCCGAGCTCGCCGACGGGCTGGCGCTGCGGGCCGGCGAGCACCGGGTGCGCGCGCTGCCGTCGGAGGCGTTCGTCGTGCAGGATCTGGCGCTGCTGCCGGACCGGCAGGCCGAAGCGCCGGCACAGCCGCGCGCCGTGACGGTGCACAGCTGGGACTCCACGCATCGCCGGGTGGAGGTCGGCGACGGCGCGGACGCCTACCTGGTGGTGCCGGAGAACGCCAACCCCGGCTGGGTCGCCAAGATCGGCGGGCGCGAGCTGCAACGGCTGCGCGTCGACGGCTGGCAGCAGGCGTGGCTCATCCCGGCCGGCACCGCCGGGCTCGTCGAGCTCGACTTCGC
The DNA here is from genome assembly GCA_035707525.1 of Pseudonocardiaceae bacterium. Taxonomy (GTDB): domain Bacteria; phylum Actinomycetota; class Actinomycetes; order Mycobacteriales; family Pseudonocardiaceae; genus DASSUA01. Next base: position 4,375 of record DASSUA010000637.1, on the reverse strand, counting down.
GCCCGACCGGCAGTACCGGCTCGGTCTGCTCTCCGGTGCGATCGCGGTGCTGGTCCTGCTGGCCGGCGCGCTGGTGCCGGTGCTGCGGCGCCGGAACCGGCACCGCCCGCCCGCGACGCCCGCCGCCGCCGGCTGGTGGCCGGCCGCGATCACGGTGCTCGCGCTGCTGCTGCTGCTCGGTGGGCCGTTTCCGGTCATCGCGCTGCTGGCCTGCCTGCTGCTGCGGCACTTCTGGGCGCACGCGCTGCCCGCCGTCGCGGCCGGCGCGTTCGTCGCCGCGACGGCGGTCGCGGTCGTCGGGCGGGTGAGCGGGCACGGGCAGGACTGGGCCTTCGGGCCGTGGACGCAGGCGGCGGGCTTCGTCGCGGTGAGCGCCGTGGTGGCCGCGTTCCTCTACCCGTCGTCGGCGGAGGCCGGCATGGACGCCGGCACCGACGCCGGCCGGTCCGGGTCCGCCGCGGGCACGCCGGGCCGCCCGGCCGCGACCTCCTGATCACGGGAGCGGCGCTCGATCACGAGCCCGGCCAGCACGAGCAGGCCGACGCTGGCCAGCGCGGCGGCGGCTACCGCGGTGACCGACCAGTCGAGCCAGAAGGTGACCAGGCCGATCTCGACGGCGACCGCGACCCAGACGGCCACCGTCGAGCGGCGGTCGGCGCTGGCGATACGCGAGTACAGCAGCAGCTGCACGAGCGCGAGCAGCGAACCGGTCACGGCGAACAGCCACGGCGCGGGCACGTACGCGCCGTAGTTGGCGCCGCCGATCGCGCGGATCACGGCGTCGCCGCCGATCAGCGTCGCGCCGACGACCCACACGTCGAGCAGCGCGATCACGCCGAGCGCCGCCGGCACCAACCGCCGCCGGTGGGCCGGGTCGACCAACCGTGGCAGGACGATCACCGCGACCGCCTGCGGCAGCAGGTAGGCGATCTTGGTGATGATCACGCCGATCGCGTAGTCGCCGGCCGCGGCCCCGCTCAGGTTGTGCCTGGCCAGCACGATGTCGAGGTTCACGAGCAGGACCAGGCCGAGAATCGCCTGGGTCGCGTGCACGACGTCGCCACCGAGCCGGTGCCCGCCAAGGGCCGGCCGGCGGCGGCCGCAGAACACCCAGCCGGCCGCCGCCGCGGCCGCGCAACCCAATGCCATCCCGGCCAGCGTCGCCGCCGTCGAGCGGAACAGCAGCAGACCGGCGAGCGCGCCACCGACCTTGACCACGCCTTCGATCGCGACGAGCGCGGCGAGCATCCCGAACCGCTCGCGGCCTTGCAGCATGCCGTGGAACACCCCGAGCAGGGTCAGCGGGGCGAGCGCGACCCCCAGCCACACCACCGGCCAGCCGTCCGCCAGGTGCAGCAGCGCGACCAGCGCCGGCGTGGCGGCCACGGCGACCGTCCCGACCAGCACGCCGCCGACCAGCCCGGTGCGCAGCACCTGCCGCTCGCCGAGCACCGCGTCCCCGGCGCCGCGGCGCAGCCGGGCGACCCGCAGCGCGGCGACCGTCTGCATGCCCATCGCCGGCACGGCGCCGACCACGACGAGCGCGAGCAGCGAGCCGAGGCCGCCGTAGACGTCGGGGGCCAGCGCCCGCGCGGCGACGACGTTGAGCAGGTAGCTCAGCGCGTTGGCGGCGAAGAGCGCCACCGAGACCAGCGCGGCCTGGAACCCTGGGGTGCGCTCGGTGGTGCCCTGCGCCATCCGATCGACACCCCTGTCGGTTACTCGTAGGTAATCCGCAGGGACTCTACTGTCGTCCGGTGACATCCGACCACCGCTTCGTGGTGCCGGCCGTGTGCGCCGGGCTGGCGCTCGCGGTGACCGCGCCGCTGGTTTTCGCAAGCGGCTTCGTGCTCGCCTACGACATGGTGTTCACGCCGCGCCCGGCGCTACTGCCGTCCAGCATCGGGCTCGGGCCGGCGCTGCCGCGCGGGGTGCCCGCCGAGGCCGCGGTGGCGCTGGCGACGGTCGTCGTACCCGGCCAGGTCTTGCAGAAGCTGCTGCTGTTCGGGCTGCTGGTGGCGGCCGGGCTCGGCGCGGCGCGGCTGGTTCCGACCGGCTCGACCGTGATCCGGGTGGTCGCGGCGGTCGCCTACTCGTGGAACGCGTTCGTCGCCGAGCGGCTGTTCATCGGGCACTGGCCGCTGCTGCTGGCCTACGCGGCGCTGCCGTGGGTGGTGCTGGCGGGGCTGGCGCTGCGCCGCGGCGACCGGCGGGCACCGGCGAAGCTCGTGCTGGCGATGCTGCCGGCGGTGCTCGGCCCGTCCGGCGGGCTGCTCGCCGCCGGGGCCGCGATCGCCGCCGCCGGCCGGCGGCGGCTGGCCGTGACGGTGCCGGTCGCGATCGTCCTCAACGCGCCGTGGTGGGTGCCCGCCGTGCTGCATACCGGCGGCGCCCGGTCCGACCCGCAGGGTGTGGCCGCGTTCGCCGCACGCGGCGAGAGCTGGGCGGGGCCGGTGCTTTCCGTGCTCGGGCTCGGCGGGATCTGGAACGCCGACGTGGCGCCGGCGACCAGGGACAGCCCGGTCACCCCGGTCGTGACCCTGGTCCTGGTGGGGTTGACCCTGGTCGGCGTGCCGCTGCTGGCGCGCCGGCTCGGCGCGCGGCCGGCGCGGGCCTTGCTCGTGCTCGCCGCGTTCGGCGTGCTGGTGGCCGTCGCCGGCGCGGTCCCGGTGCTCGACGAGGCGCTGCGGCTGGCCGTCGCGCACGTTCCGGGTGCCGGGCTGCTGCGCGACGGGCAGCGGTTCGCGGCGTGGTGGGCGCTGCTGGTCGCGCTCGGCTTCGCGCTCGGCGCGGAGTCCCTGGCCGGCCGGCTGGCCGATCCGCTCGGCCGCCGCTCGCTGCTGGCCGGCGCGGTGCTGCTGCCGCTCGTGGCGCTGCCCGACCTGGCCTGGGGCGGGTTCGGCCGGCTCGCACCGGCGCACTACCCGGCGGACTGGTCGACCGTCGCGGCGCTGATCGCCGGCGGTGACGAAAACGGTGACGGGAACGGGGCCGTGCTGGCGCTGCCGGCCATGACCTACCGCCAGTTCGGCTGGAACGGCCGGCGCACCCAGCTCGACCCGGCCCCCTGGCTGCTGCCGGCCACCACGATCACCGACGACTCGCTCGTCGTGGGCGCCAGGGTCGTGGGCGCCAGGGTCGTGGACGGCGGTGTCGTGGACGGCAGTGTCGTGGACGGCGGTGTCGTGGAAAGCCGGGTCGTGGACGGCAGTGTCGTGGAAAGCCGGGTCGTCGAGGGCGAGGACGAGCGCGGCCGCCGGGTGCGCCGGGCGGCCGAGGACGGGCCGGCCGCGCTGACCGCGCTCGGCGTCGAATGGGTGGTCGTCGAGCACGGCACGCCGGGGCGGCTGCCGGGCTGGCTGGACGGGCTCACCCCGCGGCACCAGGGCCAATGGGTGTCGCTGTACCGGCTGGGCGATCCGGCGACCGCGCCCCGCGCCGGTCCCCCGGCGGCGCCGGTACTGGCGGCGGACGCGCTGGCCCTGGCGGTGGTTGCGGGGGCGCTGTTGTGGCTGGTGTTACCCGCCGGTAGAGTACGGGCGCCAATCTGACCGGAATCGGTGCGAGGTGAGTGTGGCCAAGGCAATCGGGCTCATCGTCGCGGTCGTGGTCGGTGGCCTGCTGGCGGTCGTCGTCGCGTATGCCGCCGTCGCCACCCAGCGCCCGGACGCGAAGCCGGAGAACACCAGCCAGCCGCAGGACGTGCTGGACGCCGGCGGCGACCCGGCCAGGGCCGTGCTGGTCTACGGCAGTCGCTGAGCCGCGGCCGTAGAGGCCCGTCTTGCCCGGAACCCAGGCGGTTGACGCCGCGCGCGCGGTGGTCGGCTGGTACGGCGATCCCACGGTCTCGTGGAGCGTGCTGCTGCAGGCGACCCTGACCCGCCCGGCCGACCCGGTCCGGGTCGCCGGGCGGTTGGCGGCGATGGTCGCCCGCTACCCGCACCTCGGTGCCGCGCCGGCCGTGCTCGGGGCGGACGCCGCCGACTGGCCCCGGGTGCTCGCCCGGTTCGCCGACGAGCCCTACGCGAAGGGCAGCCCGCTGGTGCGGGTCGCGACCGGCACCGACCAGCCGTGCCTGGCGATCGCCGCCCACCACGGCGCGACCGACGGGCTCGGTCTGCTCGCGCTGCTCGGCGGCGCGCTCGACACGGCGGTCAGCAGCGCCGCCCGCGGCATCGGGGAGCGCGCCTGCGCCTCGTCCTTCGCGGTCACCGCGGCCCGGCGGCTGGCCGAGGCGGTGCTGCGACCGCCGGCCCGGATCGCCGGTCGCGGGGACACTGCCGGTCGCGGGGACACTGCCGGTCGCGGGGACACTGCCGGTCGCGGGGACACTGCCGGTCGCGGGGACACTGCCGGTCGCGGGGACACTGCCGGT
>DASSUA010000636.1:0-3108 GCA_035707525.1 Pseudonocardiaceae bacterium | reverse complement strand
CGGGGCTGTTCGACCTGGTCGTCGTCGACGAGGCCAGCCACGTCGACCAGCCGCTGGCCGCGCCGGCGCTGGTGCGGGCCGGGCGCGCGGTCATCGCCGGCGACCCGAGGCAGCTGCGCCACGTCAGCTTCGTCAGCGGCGACCAGGTGCGGCGGGCCGTCGCCGCCGAGGGCACCGGGCGCCTGTCCGGGCTGCTGGACGTGCCGCGGATGAGCCTGCTCGATGTCGCGGTCGGCGCCAGCCCGGCGCACTGGCTCGACGAGCACTACCGCTGCGCCCCGCACCTGATCTCGTTCGCCATCAGCCGCTTCTACGCCGGCCGGATCGCCCTGCTCACCACGCACCCGAGCATCGCCGACCTGGACTGCATCCACGTGCGGCACGTCACCGGAACGCGAAACGCCGAAGGGGTGAACGAGGCGGAGGTGGCCGCCGTCGTCGAGCACGCGCGCCGCCTCATCGCCGAGGGCGCCACCTCGGTCGGGCTGCTCAGCCCGTTCCGGGCGCAGGCGGACGCGATCGAGAAGGCGGCGCTCGCCGGGCTGAGCCTCGAACAGATCACCTCGGGCGGGCTGCGGGTCGGCACGGTGCACTCGTTCCAGGGCTCGGAGTGCGACGAGCTCGTCGTCAGCCTGGCGCTGTCGGACCGCGACCCGGCGGCGTCCTGGCGGTTTCTCAACGACCCCAACCTGGTCACCGTGCTGACCACGAGGGCTCGCAGGACCGTTGCGCTGTTCACCTCGGCGGCCCAGCCGACCGGCCTGATCGCCGAGTACATCGCGCACGGCGAAAGCCCGCCGTCGGAGACCGCCGGCACCCCGACGAACGACGAGTGGGGCGCCGAGCTGGCGACGGAGCTGCGCCGGGCCGGCCACGAGGTCCGGACCGGCTACCCCGTCGGGCACTGGTCGGTGGACCTGGTGGTCGGCGGCGGCGAGCGCGCGATCGCGCTGGAGACCAGGGTGCACCAGGAGGGCGTGCCCGCCCACCTGGCGCGCTGGCGCACGCTGAACGCGGCCGGCTGGCGGGCGTACGACGCCTACCCGACGAGGTTCGGGCGCGACAGCACCACGGCGGTCATCCAGCTCGGCACCGAACTCGATCAGACGGCGCACGATCAGACGGCGCTCGATCAGACGGCGCTCGATCAGACGGCGCACGACGAGCCGGCTCTCGACGAGACGGCGCGGGCCTGACACCACGGCCGTAGCTCGTTACCCCGCCGACCGGCCATTACACTGTGTAGTATTTGATCAAGAAAGGTGTGCTGTCCGTCGCGGCGGGGTCCGACCGATGGCTCTGCGACTCCCTTTGCTCTGAGAGCCAGCCGGCATCGGGCTCCGACCAGCGGACGTGCTGCTCGACCTGCGATTTTGTGTGTTGCCGGCTGGCTCTCAAAGCAAAGGGATCACGCCGGGCTGCTGTCGGGCGGGACTGTTGCGGAGCGCGACATTTCTTGATCAACTACTACTTAGCGTAGCGATTGAGCTAATGCGTAACGATCTACGGCCGTAGGGCTAACCGCAGCACCCTCCGCCGCAGCAGCCACCACCGCCACCACTCGGAGCGGCGGCCGGGGCCGGCGCCCGATTTCCGGCGCGCCCGACCGAGATCGTCGACAGCAGCTTGACGGTGTCCGTGTGTCCCTGCGGGCAGGCCGCCGGATCTGACGAGGCGCTCATCGAACGGCTCACCTCGAAGGTGCTCGTGCACTCCCGGCAGCGGAACTCGTAGCGCGGCACACCGTAAGGGTAGCCATTCGATCCGGGAATCGTTGGTAGATCGCGAAAGCGACCGGTAAAGATAACGCCCCGGTAAAATCCGACAACGTGCCTCGCCGAAATCGCGCCAGACCCGCCGCCCGCAGGCCACTGCCGGCCGGACTCGGCGACGTGCGCACCGAGTCGGGCTCGGACGGGGACTGGCACCTGCGCCCGGTGCCGGCGGCCAGCTCCGGCAAGCCGTACCGGTGCCCCGGTTGCGTACAGCTGATCCCGCCCGGCACGCCCCATGTGGTGGCCTGGCCGGCCGACCCCGGCGGGGCCGACGAGCGCCGGCACTGGCACCGCTCCTGCTGGTCCGAGCGGGGGCGCCGCCGGCCGGCATAGGATCATCGGTCGATGGGCACGTTGATCAAGGCCAACACCGTGCTGCCGGCCCGCCGCGAGGCCGTCACGCTGCACACCGCGGACGGGATCGAACTGGTCGGTGAGCTCGCGACGCCGCAGGACCGGCCCCCGGTCGCCACGCTCGTGTGCCTGCATCCGCTCCCCACGCACGGCGGCATGATGGACAGCCACCTGCTGCGCAAGGCGGCGTGGCGGTTGCCGGCGCTGGCCGGGATCGCCGTGCTGAGGTTCAACACCAGGGGCACCGCCAGCGCCGCCGGCCGTAGCCAGGGCAGCTTCGACGGCGGCGACGCCGAGCGGTTCGACCTGGCGGCGGCGCTCGAGTACGCCGAGGTCCACGACCTGCCGCAGGTGTGGCTGGTCGGCTGGTCGTTCGGCAGCGAGTTGGTCCTGCGGCACGGCTGTGACCCGCTGGTCCGCGGCGCGGTCCTGATCTCGCCGCCGCTTCGCCAGGTGACCGGGGACGACCTGGGGACCTGGGCGCGGTCCGGCAAGGCGCTGGCCTGCCTGGTGCCCGAGTTCGACGACTACCTGCGGCCGGACGCGGCGCGGGCCGGTTTCGCCGCCGTTCCACAGGCTGAGATCGTCAATGTGAGCGGTGCAAAGCACCTGCTGGTCGGGTACGCCGATGAGGTGCTGAACGAGATAGTGGCCAGGGTCGCCCCGGCGGTTCCGGCGCCGCTGCCGGAAACCTGGGACGGCCCGTTCGAGCAGGCGCAGGAGTGAGCGTGTCGTCCACCTGGTTGGCGGTAGTGATCCTGGTTCCGCTGGTCGTCGCGGGCGTTTCGATCGCGCTGGTCGCGCTCGCGGTTCGGGGGACGTTCTCCCGCGCCGGCCGGGGGCCGTGGCGGAGGGGATGAGCGGCATGCACTTCACCGAGGCCGGCACCGGCGTTCCCGTGGTGCTGCTGCACGCGTTCCCGCTGGACAGCCGGATGTGGGACGGCGTGCGCGGCCCGTTGGCCGCGCACGCCAGGGGG
>DASSUA010000635.1:0-2858 GCA_035707525.1 Pseudonocardiaceae bacterium | reverse complement strand
ACGTCGGCACCCCAGTTGTTGGATTCGTCCCGGTTCAGCCGCCATCCGTCGTCGCGCGAGTTGGCGCTCACCCGTGTCTGGTAGCCGCGCGTCGACAGGGTGGCAGCCGAGTCGTTCAGGTCGGCCGCGTACAGGTTGAAGATGCGGCCGTTGACGTTCTCCTCCCAGCCGCACTCGCCCCGGTTGCCGCTGTTGGAGTGGCGCGGGGACGACAGGTACACCTTCACCCCGTTCCAGGGCACGCCCCGGGGTTCGAAAGTCTCGGAGACGTCGCTTATCCCATGGGGTGGCTTCTTGCACGTGCCGGCGGTCAACAGCGCGATCGACAGCACGGCGATGCCGACGAACCCGCGCCGAGGGCGCTTGCTCCTGGTGCTGCCGCCAACCCCCACGCGCAGCATCCAGCCCGCACGACCGCCGCGCCGCGCGCGACCCCTGCCGATCCCCATCACGCCATCCCTCTCGACATCCCCGTGCCGTCATCGCTGGCGGCGTGCCTCGGGTTACGCCGGCCGCGACGCTGCTCCTGACATCGAGAGGCTCGGATCGTCACAGGACCAGTTGCACCGCTGCCTCTCTCGGTGGACAACCACTGCCCGCGCGACCACAATGAGTGGTCGAACGGACTGAGCGGGAGGGTGTGCAATGAAGTTCGTGCTGTCCTACACGGTGGTGGCCGGCGGGTCCGTCGAGGAGCGGATCACGGGTGGCGAGGCGGCCCAGAAGTTGCTGGCCAACTGGTCGCCGAGCGACAAGGCGACGATCCAGCAGTGGGTCCAGCGCTGCGACGGGAACGGCGGCTTCGCCGTGCTGGAGACCGACGATCAGACCGAGCTGTTCCGTGATCTCGCAGTGTGGGCGCCCTGGCTGGACTTCGACGTGGTTCCGGTGATCGACATCGGCGACGCCACGCCGATCACGCAGGAGGCCCTCCAGAAGGCTCGGTCGGTGCTCTAGATCGTCTGTCGCACGCCAGGCGGCAGCCGGCGGGCCGGCCGGGACGGCGGCGTGTGGTCGACGACACGATCCTCATGGGTGCGCGGCGCAGCGGCGGTGGCCGACGCCATCGCCCCGACGCGGTGAGACCCGCGGTCAGGTCCCGAGCTGCCGGGCGAGCGACTGGGTCGCCTCGATGAACTCGTCGATCATGTCGTAGACGACCTGGGCCGCCGGCTTCGACTGATTCATGGCGCCGACGATCTGCCCGACGAAGTAGTTGGCGAGGCTTTCTGCGCCGGAGCCCTTGCGGTGGGCCGCCCGGTCGATGCGCTGGAGGGCGCTGTCGACCAGCACCGGTTGCATCGGCATGCCGAGCGGCATCGGGGTCGCCGGGTCGTCCCACTCGTCGGTCCACGCCGACCGCAGCTGGCGGGCCGGCTTGCCCGTGCGCGACCGCGATCGGATGGTGTCGGCGGAGGTGGCAGCGAGGAACTTCTCCTTGACCACGGGATGGGTCTCCGCTTCCTCGGTGGTGAGCCAGACCGAGCCGCACCACACGCCGGCGGCGCCGAGCGCCATGGCGGCCGCCATCTGGCGACCGCGCCCGATGCCACCAGCCCCGAGCACCGGGACGTCGCCGACGGCGTCGACGATCTCGGGCAGCAGCACCATGGTGCCGATCTGGCCGGTGTGGCCGCCGGCCTCGTAGCCCTGGGCCACGATGAGGTCGACGCCGGCCTCGACGTGGCGCTCGGCGTGCTGAGCGGCACCGGCGAGCGCGCCCACCAGCCGGCCCTCAGCCTTGGCGCGGTCGACCATGTCCGGCGTCGGCGGCCCGAGCGCGTTCACCACCAGGGCGGTCCGGCGCGCGAGGGCGATGTCGAGCTGCGGGCCGGCCCGCTCGGCGGAGAAGATCATCCCGGCGCCGGCGTCGCCCACGGGCCCGCCACGCGCGGACGGCTCGCCGTCGCTGTCGTGGTCGGGCAGTTGCGGGACGTCGTAACGGAGGAGGATGTCGGCGACGAACGCGACGTGCTCGGGCGGGATGAGGCCCCGCACAGCCTCGATCGACAGGCCGCCCTCGTCGGAACCCTCGTAACGAGCGGGCACGATCAGGTCCACGCCGTACGGGCGGTCGCCGATCTCGGCCTCGATCCAGTCGAGGTCGATCTCGAGCTGCTCGGGTGTGTGCGCCGCAGCTCCCAGCACACCCATCCCCCCGGCCTTGGTGACCGCGGCCACGACATCACGGCAGTGGCTGAACGCCAGGATCGGCACGTCGATGCCGAACATCTCGGTGACGGCGGTGCGCATGGTCAGCCTCCTTTCTCCGGCGCCGGCGGAACCCAGGAGGCCCGGCGCTTGTCGAGGAAGGCACTCATGCCCTCCCTGGCCTCCTCGGTGGCGAACAGCTGGGCCGAGAGCTCGCCGGTCCAGCGGAACGCCTCGTCGACCGGGGTGCCCGGCACCTCGGCCAGCAGCCGTTTGGCGGCGGCGATGGCGCCGGGACCGCCGGCCAGCAGGTCGGTCACGACGGCGTCGACCTCGTCGTCGAGCCGGTCGGCAGGCACGGCGGCGTTGATGAGGCCCATGCTCGCGGCCTCGGCGGCGGAGAACCGGCGGCCGCGCAGGAACGCGGCCCGGGCATCCGCGGGCCGCAACTTCGGCAGGCAGACCACCGAGATGACCGCCGGCGCCACGCCCACCCGCACTTCGGTGAACCCGAACCTGGCATCCTCGGCCGCGATCGAGATGTCCAGGGCGGCGGCGAGCCCCATGCCGCCGGCGACGCAGTGCCCGGCGATGCGGCCGACGTAGGGCTTGGGCGACCGGGCGAAGCGCCCGAACAGCAGCCCCGGGTCGCGCACCGCCGCCGGCGGGGGCTCGCTGGTGGACGACGACCGCTCCTTCAGGTCGGC
>DASSUA010000634.1:0-4594 GCA_035707525.1 Pseudonocardiaceae bacterium | reverse complement strand
GAGCACGGCGTGCCCGCCGTTTGCCCGGAAGTTCAGGTGGATGGCGCCGTGCACCTCGTGCACGGCGGCGGCGGGCGTCCAGTACAGCCGGGCGCCGGCGTAGGCGTGGTCGCGCCAGCGCAGCGTCGAGGTGCCCTGCTCCCCACCGATGGCGGGGCCGATCACGTTGCGCAGCGCCGGGTCGGCGGCAAAGCGCCGGTCGATCGGGGTGAGGAAGCTGGCGGTGAGCGCGACCTCCGCGTCCGGCATGGTGAAGCCGGCTCGCAGCTGCGGGCCGCCGTCGCTCCACCGCTCGAACGTGGCAACCCCGTCAGCTGCGGTCGTCGACGCGCCGAACGAGACGGCCGCATTGACGACCACCGAGGCGCTGCTGCGCTGCTGCCCGCCGATGACCATGGTCGCCGGCACATTGCTGGTCAGCGTGAGCGTGCGCAGCCGCGGAACCGCCTCGAACGTCTCGGCGGTGACCACGCCCCGGCTGTCGGCCGCGGTGGCGGTGACCACCATGCGGGTGTCGTCGTCGTGGTTGCTGAACGGCTCCGCGTAGGCCGGGCCCTGGCTCACCCGGCCGGGGTGGTCGTGGCACGCCGAACCGTTGCAGTGCACGAGCATGGTGGCCCAGGACACCGTCAGCGGCCCGTCCTCGACGTCGGTCGCGGTCGCCGAGGCCTGCACGGTGTCGCCGACCGCGAACCGCTGCCCGGGTCCGGGAGCGGTCAGCTCCAGCCGCGGCGGGTTGTTCGACGGCGCGACCGCGATGTCGGTGGTCGCGGTGGCACCGGCCGGATCGCGCACGGTCAGCCGGGCGGTGGCGGTCACGACTCCGGGCGCATAGGTGTGGCTCACGCTGACCCCGCTGCCGGTGGTGCCGTCGCCGAAGTTCCACGAGTAGGTCAGCGCGTCCCCGTCCGGGTCGTAGGAGCGCCCGCCGTCGAAGCTGACCGTGCGGGTCGCGGGGTCGGTGTCGGTCGTGGCCACCGCCCTCGGCGGCCGGTTGCCCGGGACGTAGGAAAGCCGGTTGAGCCTGCCGGTGCCGATGTCGGCGAACACGATGTCGCCATTGGGGCCCCTGTCGAACTTCACCGGCCGGCCGATCGAGGTGCCGAACCCGCCCGGCTCGGGTGCCCTGGTGAGCCGGCCCTGGGTGTCGATCTGCATGCTCCAGATCCGCTGGCTGGTGTAGTCGCCGAAGAAGTAGGCGCCACGGTAGGCCGCCGGGTAGCGGTCCCCGGTGTAGAACGTGCCGCCGATCACGCTGCTGCCGTGGGCGCGGTCGTAGACCCACACCGGCGCGGTGTTGGGCGCGGGGCCGGCGCAGAACGGCAGGTCCCGGTAGCCGGGCGTAGGCGTGTTGCCCTCCCAGCACGGCCAGCCGTAGCTGGCGCCCGGCCGGATGTAGTCGACCTCCTCGTAGGTGTTCTGGCCGACGTCGCCGAGGATCGGCGCGCCGTTGCGCGGGTCGAGGGAGAGCCGGAACGGGCTGCGGAACCCGAACGCGTACACCCGGCTGCGCCATGACGCCGGGTTCGCCGCGTCGTAGAACGGGTTACCCGGCACACCGCGGCCGTCCGGGGTGATGCGCAGCAGCTTGCCCTCCGGAAGGTTCAGGTCAAAGGGGCGCGTGTTGTCCGGGAAGACAAAGGGGTCGAGCAGGTCGCCGAGCGTGACCCACAGCGTGCCGTCGCTCGAGGCGACCACGCTCGTCATGCCGTGCAGCCAGTGCCGCCCCGGCAGCTCGATGATCGTGCGGGGTGAGCCGAGCCGGACCGGGTCCGGCGAGCCGCCCACGGTCCACTCGGCGAGCCGCAACACGTACGAGTCCGCGACGGGGTACGTGGCGGCCAGATAGATGCGCCGGCTGACGGCGTAGTCGTGGGCCAACGCGAGCCCGATGAGGCCGAGGTCCTGGGGGCCGTAAACCGGCAGCGTCGCGATGGTTCGCCTGGCGGACCCGTCGGCGGCGGCCCACGCCACCTTCCCGAACTTGCCGATGCTGAGCACGCTGCCGTCGGGCAGGTAGGCGAAGTCGGTGATCGCGTCGGTCGCGGCCAGGCCGGTCGCCGACTCGGTCAGCACGAACCCGGCCGGCAGCGTCGGCACGGCGAGGGCGGGCGGCGAGGACGACACCAGGAGCCCGGCCGAGGCCGCGATGGCAACCGTGACAGCAGCAACCAGACGCCGAAGACGCATTGTGGGACTCCCCTCACCAAGAACCCCACCCAGGACCCGCATGATAACGGACCGGCGCTGGCAATGGTAGGCAATGGTTCACCCGTTGCGGCGATGAACCCGATCGGAATGGTGAATGTTCAGATGAGCTTTCCCGGATTCAAGATTCCGGTCGGGTCGACCGACTGCTTCACCGCCCGCAGCACACCGACGCCGCGTTCGCCCAGCTCAGTGGCCAGCCAGGGCCGGTGCTCGGTGCCGATCCCGTGGTGATGGCTGATCGTCGCGCCACCGGCGACGATCGCTTCGGAGGCGGTGTCCTTGGCGCGCCGCCACTGGCCGATAGCGTCGTGCGGAGCGCGTGGGACGAGAACCGTGAAATACAGCGACGCCCCCGTCTCATAGGCGTGCGAGATGTGGCACATCACCAGCGGCCGGACCCCCCGCGCGGAAAGCGATGTGGTGAGGGCGCCGCGGATGTCCTCGGCCAGCGCCGTGAGCCTCGACCAGCGGGTGGCCGTCTCCAGCGTCTCGACACAGATGCCGGCGGCGATCAGCGCGTCCCGCTGCCGTGGCCCGGCGAACCGCCCGCGCAGCCAGGCCCGGCCGGCCCGCTCGCCGAGCGACACCGGGTCGAACCGGCGCAGCACCCGCATGGTCGCCGAGCGCCGGATCGCCAGCGTCCGGGGCGAGGTTTCCTCCCAGCCCAGCACCAGCAGGCACGGCTCGGTCACCGCACGCGTGCGCAGATACCGGCGCAGCAGCCTGGTCCGCATGCCGCCGCCGAGGGCGAGCCCCACCTCCGTCTCGTCGACGTCGGAGAGCCGGGTGACGTCGGGCAGCGCCGGCCGCTGGGCGAGCGCCCGCACCGCGTCGATGCCGCGCTGCCAGCCGTCGAGCACGAGCCCGACGTAGTACCGGTCGGTCGGCACCGGCCGCACCCGCAGCGTGACCTCGGTGACCACGCCGAACGCGCCCTCGCTGCCGCAGACCAGGCGCCGCAGGTCGGGCCCGGCGGCCGAGGCCGGCGCGCCGTCGATCCGCCACTCGCCGGCCGGCGTGGCCACCCGCAGCCCCTGAACCATGTCCTCGAACCGCCCGTAGCCGGCGGAGGCCTGGCCGGCCGAGCGGGTCGCCACGAAGCCGCCGATCGTGGCCCGCTCGAACGACTGCGGCACGTGCCCGAGGGTCAGCCCGTGACCGGCCAGCAGCCGCTCGGCGGCCGGCCCGCGAACCCCGGCCTGCAGCACGGCCAGCCGCGACACCGGGTCGACCTCGACGAGCTTGTCGAGCCGGACCAGGTCGAGCGCGATCACGGCGGGCTTGTCGCCGCGCAGCGCGCTCACGCCGCCGACCACCGAGGTGCCGCCGCCGAACGGCACGACCGCCACGTCGTGCTTGCGGCAGACCTCCAGCACCTCCTGCACCTGGACCGGGTCGGCCGGAGTGACCACCGCGTCCGGCAGCGCGAGCGGCTCGTCCAGCCGGCGGCGCAGCAGGTCCACGTAGGCCAGCCCGCCGGTGCGGCCGAGCCGGGCGGCGGCCCCGGACAGCACATTGCGCTCGCCGAGCGCCGCTCGAAGCGCCGTGAGCGCGGGCTCGGCCAGCTCGGACTGGGGCAGGTCGGACTGGGGCAACGCCTCGCGGGTGGGCTCCGGCTGGGCGCCCGCGGCCGGCTCATGATCGCCGATCCGGCTCGTGAGCCACCGCATCATCGCTGGTGAGAGCGTCGACGGCTGTGATGTCCATCGGCCACGCAGGGTATGGTCGATCGGCTCGGTCACGCTTACAGTGTGACAGGTGGCGTCGCAACGTAACAACTCGCCCGCCGGCCAGCGGGTCGGCGACGACGCGCTGCTCGACGCCGCCCGCGAATGCCTGCTCGACGTGGGGTTCCGGCGCACGACGCTGACCGACGTCGCGCGCCGGGCCGGCGTCAGCCGGATGACGCTGTACCGGCGGTTCGCCGACATGCGCTCGATGGTGTCGGACCTGATGACCCGCGAGTTCGGTGCGCTGTTCGCCAAGGCGACCGCGAGCGCCGCCGACGCCGGCACCGAGCGGCACCGCCTGGTCACCGGCGCCGTCGCCGGGATCCGCGACCTGTGGGCGGACCCGCTGCTGGCCAGGCTGCTCGACCTGGACCCCGACCTGCTACTGCCCTACGTCGTGCAGCGCGTCGGGACCACCCAGCGGCTCGTCGAGCAGAACCTGCGGGCCACGATCGAGGCCGGCCAGGCCGACGGGTCGGTCCGGGCCGGCGACGCCGCGGTGATCTGCCGCGGGGTGTACCTGACGCTGCAGTCCTACGCGCTGTCGGTCCGGCCGGCGACCAGCGGCCTCGGCCCGGCCCCGGCCGCCCGCCGGCTGCTGCTCGACGAACTCGCGACCTCGCTCGACGGCGCGCTGCGCCCGGCCGACCGCG
>DASSUA010000633.1:0-3962 GCA_035707525.1 Pseudonocardiaceae bacterium | reverse complement strand
AGTGTTGACCAAGCGCAGTGTTGACCAAGCGCAGTGTTGACCAAGCGCAGTGTTGACCAAGCGCAGTGTTGACCAAGCGCAGCCGCACCCGTTCGCCGGTGCCGATCGGGTGCAGGCGCCGCGGGTCGTACGGGCGGCCGTCGAACGCCCCAGTCGTAGCCCATCATGCCGCCGGTGAGCCGCAGCTCGATCGTCCGGTCCGGGTCGCCGGGGGGGGCAGCCGCACCGCCTTCGCCGGCCGCAGCTCGCGGTAGCCCAGGATCTTCCTCGCGAGCTCCGCGGGGCGCACGGAGCCGGCCGGCGCCGCGCCCGGCCCGGTACGGATCGGGCCCAGCGCCGCGCCGTCCTTGCCCTCGGCGAGGGCGACCAGCGGGAACACCACGTCGTCGAGGTGACCAGCGCGTCGTAGCGCTCCCCCATGCCCGACCGGCGGCGCGCCGGTCTCGACTGGGAACCCGTCGGTGTCCGGTGCCCGCCGAGCGCCACCCGGAACGCCGTGTCGCCGCCGGCGTTGACTATCCGCAGCCGGAGCCGGATGCCCGGCCGGCCCTGGTAGCCGGCGGGTGCCCGCCGCACCCGCCCGTTGAGCACGAAGTGCGGGTAACGCACGCCGCCGAGCAGGCGGCTGGACCCGACGCCCATCGGCCCTCCGCTTGTGCCGGACGGATGCTGCGCCGGACCACGGCGGTGGCGGCGACCGCGGGCACCACGATCCAGGCGAGCGCGGTCAGCAGCGCGGCGGCGGCCGGATCCCGGCGCTCGTCGGGCTTCTCGATGCCGCACACGGTCAGCACCGGCGTGCCGGGTGGCTCGGCACGCCGGTTGCGCTGTCAGTGGCCGGACGCGGCCCGTCGTCTCCTGGAGAAATCCCGTGATTTCCAGTGCGGCCTCGCTCTCTACGCCCTTCACCTGCATGCTTGGATTTATACCCCACTGGGGTATAAGCTACGGCCGGAACCCCGAGAGGTGTTGGTCCCTCGGGATGAGGAGGTGAATCGCCGTGGCTGGTGGTTCGAACGGGACTGGCAACGCAACCAGCGCCGTCCTGGACGTGAGCGGCCTGCAGTGGGCCTCCGAGCAGAACCTGGTCGCCGCGGTGCTCGGCCGCCGGCCGGGTGTACGCGACGTAGAGGTCAACGCGGTATCGCAGACGGCGACGGTCGTCTTCGACCCGGCCGAGACGTCGGTGGCAGAGCTGGCCGGGTGGGTTCGCGACTGCGGCTACCACTGCGCCGGGCAGTCGGTGCCGGCTCATGTCTGCGATCCGCTCGCCGAGCCCGGTGAGCCTGCCCACCCCGCCGCGGCTGCGGGTCCGGCCGAGGCGCCGGCCGTCTCGCCGCACGAGGCGATGGGGCACGGCGGGCACGCCGGCATGTCGATGCAGGCGATGGTCGCCGACATGCGCAACCGGTTCCTGGTCGCGCTGCTGTTCTCGATCCCGATCGTGGTGTGGTCACCGATCGGTTCCGAGGTGTTCGGGCTGAATGTGCCGGTGCCGTTCGGCCTGCGCGAGGACGTGTGGGCGCTGCTGCTGAGCCTGCCGGTGATCTTCTACTCGTCCTGGATCTTCTTCGAAGGCGCCGTGCGCGCGCTCAAGGCCCGAACCCTGGACATGATGGTGCTGGTCGCGGTGGCGATCGGGGCCGGTTGGCTGTACTCGCTGGTGATCACTCTGTCCGGCGGCGGCGAGGTGTTCTACGAGGCGGCGACCGTGCTGGCCGCGTTCGTGCTGCTCGGGCACTGGTTCGAGATGCGCGCCCGAGGGGGCGCGAACGACGCGATCCGCACGCTGCTGGACCTGGCGCCGCCGAGGGCGGTCGTGCTGCGCGAGGGCGAGCCGGTCGAGGTCGCCACCGCCGACGTCGTCGTGGGCGACCTGCTGCTGGTGCGGCCTGGCGCCAAGGTCGCCGTCGACGGCGTCGTGGTCGACGGCGACAGCGAGGTCGACGAGTCGATGGTGACCGGCGAGAGCATGCCGGTGCACAAGCGGCCGGGCGAGCAGGTCACCGGCGCCACGATCAACCTGAATGGCACCCTGCGGGTGCGGGCCACCAGGGTCGGCGCCGACACGGCTCTGGCGCAGATCGTCAAGCTCGTCCAGCAGGCGCAGAACTCCAAGGCGCCCGGCCAGCGGCTCGCCGACCGGGCGGCGTTCTGGCTGGTCCTGGTCGCCCTGGTGGGCGGCGCCGCGACGCTGGCGGCGTGGCTTGCCACCGGCGCGTCGTTCGCCACGGCGATCCTGTTCGCGATCACCGTCGTCGTGATCACCTGCCCGGATGCCCTCGGTCTGGCCACCCCGACCGCGATCATGGTCGGCACCGGCCTCGGGGCGCGCCGCGGCGTGCTGTTCAAGCATGCGATCGGGCTGGAGACCTCGGCCGGCATCGACGTGGTCGTCATGGACAAGACCGGAACCCTGACCAAGGGCGAGCCGGAGGTGACCGACCTGGTCACCGGCCCGGTCACCGGCGATTTCGGCGAGAACGGGCTGCTGGCGCTGGTCGCCGCCGTCGAACGCGAGTCCGAGCACCCGCTGGCCCAGGCCATCACCCGGTACGCCGACGAGCGCGGGGTGCGCGCCGGCGCCGCCCAGGAGTTCCAGAACGTGCCCGGCCACGGCGCGATCGCCACGGTCGACGGCCACCGCGTCGTGGTGGGCAACCGCAGGCTGATCGACCGCGAGGGCATCGAGCTCGGCGAGCTGGAACAGGCGAGCCGCGAGCTGGCCGACACCGGGCGGACCGTCGTCCTCGCCGCCGTCGACGGCATGGTGGCCGGCGTGCTCGGGATCGCGGACGCGCCGCACGAGCACGCCGCCGCCGCCGTGGCCGCGCTGCACGAGCTCGGCGTCCAGGTCGTCATGCTCACCGGCGACAACTGGGCCACGGCCAGGCGCATCGCCGATCAGCTCGGCATCGACGACGTCATCGCCGAGGTGCTGCCCGGCGACAAGGCCGCCAGGATCGCCGAGCTGCAGGGCACCGGCCGCAAGGTCGCCATGGTCGGCGACGGCGTCAACGACGCGCCGGCGCTCGCCCAGGCCGACCTGGGCATCGCCATCGGCGCCGGCACCGACGTCGCGATCGAGACCGCCGACGTCGTGCTCATGCGGTCGGACCCGCTCGACGTCCCGACCGCCCTGCGGATCGGCCGCGGCACCCTGCGGAAGATGCGCCAGAACCTGGGCTGGGCGATCGGCTACAACGCGATCGCCCTGCCGATCGCGGCCGGGGTGTTCGAGCCCTCGCTCGGGCTCATGCTGCGCCCGGAGATCGCGGCGCTGTCGATGTCCGGTTCCAGCGTGATCGTCGCGGTCAACGCCCTGGCGCTCAAGCGGCTGCGGCTGCCGGCGCGGGCGGCGGCGGCCCCGGAGCGTGCGCCGGCTCACGCGCGAGCGTCCTGACGGGATCGTGGTGACGTGACGCCAAGGCGCGGCTAGGTGAACCCGGCCTGACGCCGCCCGGGTCCTTGGGCCCGCCGGCGGCTGACCATCGATGCTGCCGGCCGGGCCCGAGGTCGGCCTACCTTGCAAGCAGGAACCCTGTGGCGCGGAGGCCGTCATGCGACGAGACGAGACAGTGCAAGCGGTGATGACGAAGGACCCGGTCACGGTCCGTCCCGCCACGCCGTTCAAGGACATCGCGGACCTGATGGCCGAGCGCGCGATCAGCGCCGTGCCCGTCGTCGACGACGACGGCATCCCCGTCGGCCTCGTTTCCGAGGCCGACCTGATCGCCAAGGTGCAGTACCTTGACCGCGACCAGCCACCTTCGCGGTTCGCCGGACCGCGCCGCCGGCACGAGTGGGCGAAGGCACACGCCCTGACCGCCGCCGAGCTGATGACGATGCCGCCGATGGTGATCGGCCCGGACGCGCCCTTGCCGCTGGCCGCTCGCGAGCTGGTCAAGGCCGGTGTGCGCCGCCTGCTGGTGGTCGCCGACGACGGCCGGCTGGTCGGCATC
>DASSUA010000632.1:0-2474 GCA_035707525.1 Pseudonocardiaceae bacterium | reverse complement strand
CGGCGCTGTGGTTGGCCACGAGCACGACGGCGCCGTCGGCGGGAATGCTGGTCCGCCGGTGCACGTGGACCCGGAAGAACGGGCGGAACAGCCAGGACCCGACCCACCTGGAGATGTCGTGGAACCAGGGCCACGCGCCGTCGGGCAGCCTGGTGGCGGCGCCGGCTGGCGTCATGCGCGAACCACGCGCGCGGCCATGCCGCGCGCGGCGACCAGCTCGTGCAGCCGGAAGAGCACGCCGTCGATGTCGAGCTCGGTCGTGTCGAGCAGGACCGCGTCGTGGGCCGGCCGAAGCGGCGACGCGGCCCGGCCGGAGTCGTAGGCGTCGCGGCGCGTCACGTCCGCCAGCGTGGCGTCGACGGTGGCAAGCCGCCCGGCGGCGTCATCCTGGGCGGTACGGCGCTGCGCTCGGGCCGACGCCTCCGCGGTCAGGTACACCTTGAGCCCGGCGTCGGGGGCGACGACCGTGCCGATGTCGCGCCCCTCCACGACGATGCCCCCGGTCTCGGTGAGCACCAGGTCGATCAGCCGGCGCTGCAGGTCCACGAGGTATTCACGCACGGCGGGCACGGCGGAGACCGGGCTCACCGCCCGCGTCACCTCGGGGCCCCTGATCTCCATCGAGACGTCCTCGCCCGACAGCAGCACGCCGGTCGCCTCCGGATCGGTGCTGATCGTGAGCCGCAACCCCGGCAGCACGGCCGCCGCCGCCTCCAGCGGCACACCGGTCCGTAGCGCGGCAAGCGTCACCGCCCGGTACATCGCCCCGGTGTCCAGGTAGCCGGCGTTGAGGTCCAGCGCCAGCCGGCGG
Source organism: Pseudonocardiaceae bacterium (assembly GCA_035707525.1). Taxonomy (GTDB): domain Bacteria; phylum Actinomycetota; class Actinomycetes; order Mycobacteriales; family Pseudonocardiaceae; genus DASSUA01. The sequence continues at coordinate 1,663 of DASSUA010000632.1, read as the reverse complement.
GCAACCGTCGACTTGCCGGTTCCGGACGGTCCATCGATCGCGATCACGCCCCGGAGTACGTGCCGCATCACTGTTCGCGCCTCCCGAGTCCGTCCGGTTACCGCCATCCATTCTGCCTTACCCTGCGCGGGCGCACGTATCGTCGCTCGCGCGCCGGGCCGGCACCCGAGGTGACCTGTGACTGTTCCGCTCGCCCGCGTCGACGCGCTCGCCGAGCCGACGGGCCCGGTACCCGTGCGGTGGACGGCGTTCTTCGCGCTCGCCGTGGTGGGCACGTTCGTCGGCTGGTACGGGCCGCTGCAGATCCTGCTGGCGAACCAGGCCGAGGCGATCGCCCCGGCCGGTAAGGAGTCGCTGCTCGCGCTGACCGCGGGCGTGGGCGCGGCGTTCTCGCTGGTCGCCAACCCGCTGTGGGGTGCCCTGTCGGACCGCACGGCGTCGCGGTTCGGCCGGCGCCTGCCCTGGGTGGTCGCCGGCTCGCTGGCCGGCGCCGCGAGCCTGTTGCTGCTCGGCACGGCCTCCTCGGTCGGGCTGCTGGTCGCCGGCTGGTGCCTGGTGCAGACAATGCTCAATGCGCCGTTCGCCGCCCTGTCGGCGGCGATCCCGGATCAGGTCCCGGTGCGGCGCCGCGGCGCGATCGGTGGCTGGTTCGGGCTGTCCCAGATCATCGGCGTGGTGGCCGGCACCGGCCTCGCGGTCGCCGGGATGGCGGTCCTCGGCGGCGTACGCGGTGGCTATGCCGCGTGCGCGGCGTTCGTCGTGGCGGCCACGGTTCCCTACGTGCTGCTGCGCCGCGATCTTGTGCTGCGGCCCGGGCAGCGGCCGGCGTGGGACTGGCGGCGGTTCGTGCGCGGGTTCTGGATCAGCCCGCGGCTGTATCCCGACTTCGCCTGGGCATGGCTGACCCGGTTCCTGATCAACCTCGGCAACGCGATCGCGCTGCTTTACCTGCTGTTCTTCCTGCGTGACGCGGTCGGGGTCGCCGATGCCGAGGGCGGTGTGCTGATCCTGACCGCGGTCAACGCCGTGGCGATGATCGCGACGGTCGTGGTGAGCGGGATCTGGTCGGACCGCATCGGCCGGCGGCGCGTGTTCGTCTGCGGTGCCGGGCTGATCATGTGCGTCGCCGCCGGCGTGCTGGCGGTGTGGCAGACCTGGCCCGGTGCGATCCTTGCGGCGGCGGTGCTCGGCATCGGCTTCGGCACCTACACCTCGGTCGACTTCGCCTTGCTCACCCAGGTGCTGCCGGCCGCGACCGACCGCGGCAAGGACCTCGGCGTGCTCAACATCGCCAATGCGCTGCCCCAGGTGCTGGCGCCCGTGGTGGCCGCGCCGATCGTCACCTCGCTCGGCGGCTACGGCACGCTCTACGCGACCGCGGCGGCGATCGGCCTGCTGGGCGCCGTGCTGGTGTACCGCATCAAGTCGGTTCGCTGAAGCGCCGCCACCGCAGGGCGAACGGCACGCGCGGGCGTCATTCGCTCCCCCGCGCGGAACGTGGGCGCCACGTTCCCGGCGCGGTCTGGCCGTACCACGCCGGACGTATCATCGCGAGAGCCTTGCCCATCACTATCGGCGAGCATTTCGAAACGAGCAGGTGCGGGGCGACATGACGACATCATCGGTCTCGGAGGTCCCGGATGCCCCGGCGGCCCTCACGGAC
>DASSUA010000631.1:0-2332 GCA_035707525.1 Pseudonocardiaceae bacterium | reverse complement strand
GGCGGCGGCCACCCGGCTGCTGGCCACCGTCTGCCCGCACGCGGAGTACTTCCCGGACTTCCTGACCCCGTCCGGCAGCTCCGCGGATCCCGAGGAACGCATCGACACCGTGGCGCGAACGCCCGCGAACCGGTTGGCGGCGGAGCTGGGCAAGCTTGCCTCGGTGCGGCCGCTCGCCTCCTGGATCAGCGACCTGGCCAGCGGGCGGCCGGCGGCGATGATGGCGCTCGGCACCGCGATGCGGGTGTACTGGCAGGTCGCGATTGCCCCGCATCTGGCCCACATCGGCGCCAGCGTCGAGGCCGAGCGGCGGCGGCTGCTCCAGCGGTTCCTGCGGGCCGGGCTCGACGGCGTGCTCAGCGACCTGGACCCGGCCGTGCGGTGGCGGGAGTCGACGCTCGAGGTCGACTACCCGTGCGACCAGGTGCTCGAGCTGGATGGCCGCGGGCTGACCCTGGTGCCGTCGTTCTTCTGCTGGCGGATGCCGGTGTCGCTGGCCGACCCGCAGCTGCCGCCGGTCCTGGTCTACCCGATCCGGCAGGACCGGCTGGGGTTCTGCGTGGATGAGGAGCCCGCTAACGACGACCGGGTCGACCGGCTGCTCGGCTCGACGCGCAGCTGCGTGCTGCAGGCCGCCGCCAAGGGCGCGAGCACCGGCGAGCTCGCCCGCCAGGCCGGGATCAGCCCGGCGACGGCGAGCCACCACGCGACGGTCCTGCGCAACGCCGGCCTGCTGCGCAGCCGCCGGCAGGGCAACGTCGTGCTGCACGAGCTGACCCCGCTCGGCGCGGCGCTGCTCGACGGCGGGACGGCGGTGCCGCTCTAGCGGCCAATGGCCGCTAGAGCTTTGACAGTTGTGCGATCGAACTCACGTTGAGCACCTTCGGAGGGCCGTCGCAGGCAGAAGTACCACCGGCCCGCCAGCGAGCAGTGGGGAGACCGATTCACAGGGCAGCTCGGCGTAGTTCGCTACCGCTGGCTGGAGCCTGCCCTTCGATCACCGTCTCGAAGCTCTCCGCGCGATCGACTCCGGCACCTCCACCGAAATCCGCTCCGACCGGTTGCCGTCGCGCGCCCCCACTCGACCACGATCACCGGGTCGACCGGCACAGCCGGGACATGCGCCTGGGTGCGGCCGACTCCCTGCGTGGGACCGGCCGGTGCGGCGGAGAGGGGTTCTCGGACACGCCGCGCCGGCCGGAGTCTTCAGCCCGCCGGTCCGAACACGACGTTGAGTAGGTCCGTGTAGGCCTGTGGGGTGAGCTGACCGTCGTGCCGCGCCCGGGTGGCCCACCGGGACACCACCGCTCGCAGCTCGATCAGGTCCAGCCCAAGCGCCTCGGCCACCTGTTCCGGAGTCGCACCGCCCAGCAGCGCCTCGGCGACCAGCCCGGGACGATCCGCGACGATCCGGCGTAGGACCGCGGTGCCCTCGGCGAGCCGGACAACGGCCGGATGCACGACGGTGCCGTTGGTGGCTCGGTCGACGGACATGCCGGGAACCGTAGGGAGCGGGCACACCGAGCGGGTGTGACGTTGTGTCCGACTACCCGGCTGGCGGTAGGACGGCCTGTCCTACCCGTTCATGGCTCCGATGCGCAGTGCGAGTTCCCGCAGCTCTGCCGGTACCCGCCGGTGCCGCTCGACCAGCTCGGCCGTGACCTGCCGGGGCAACGTCTGGTACGGGATCCAGTCCGGCGCCATGCGCTCCATGGTCAGCACGGTCCGTAGCGCCTGCTCGTGCCGACCGGTGCGCAGCTGCGCGAGCGCGACATCGGCCAGGTGCCGGGCACGGCTGGCCAGCGGCAGATCCGCGTCTCGCGGCAACATGCCCGCGGCCACCAGCGCGGCTGGGTACTCCTCCTGAACCACGTGCACATCGACGCCGAGCATCGCGACCTTGGCCGGCGGATCGTCGCGGAGCGTGAACGGGAGCGTTAGGTAGCCGTCCCAGTAGTTGCCCGTCAGGACCGTGTCGGGGCGCCAGACCGAATGGACGGCCTGGCCCTCGTTGAGCTCGAGCTGGCGCCTGCCGTCGGGGTACTGGACCACGCGCGCGTACTGGTATGGCGTCTCCGCCTCGTGCACCACGGTGCCCTCCTCGGCCGCCTTCACCGTGCCGACGGGCACGAGCAGCAGCAGCGCGACGGCCACCGGCGCCGGCAGCCAGCGCCGCCCCAGCCCGAGCGCGGCGACCAGTGCGAGCGAGATCGCGTACGTGAGGAACGTGCGCTGCGTGCCGATCAGCGGGATCAGCAGCAGCGACGCGGTGAACGTGCCGACGAGCGAGCCGACCGTCGAGATCGCGTACATGCGCCCGGCGGTCTCGCCC
>DASSUA010000630.1:0-2282 GCA_035707525.1 Pseudonocardiaceae bacterium | reverse complement strand
TGGGCGCGGACAAGGCGGTGCACCTGTCCGACGAGTCGCTGCACGGTTCGGACGCCATCCAGACGGCCAGGGCGCTGGCCAAGGCGATCGGCACCGTGGGCGCGTTCGACCTGGTGATCGCCGGGGACGAGTCGACCGACGGCGGTATGGGGTCGGTGCCGGCGATGCTGGCCGAGCTGCTCGACCTGCCGCAGCTGACCTACGCGCGCAAGATCGAGACCGACGGCTCGACGATCACCGTGGTCCGGGAGACCGACGAGGGACTGACGACGGCGACCGCGCCGCTGCCGGCCGTGGTGAGCGTCAGCGAGAAGATCAACGAGCCGCGTTACCCGTCGTTCAAGGGCATCATGGCCGCGAAGAAGAAGCCGGTCAGCAAGCTGACGATGGCCGACATCGGGATCGACGCGAGCGAGGTCGGCCTCGGCGGCGCGGCGTCCACGGTGCTCGAGGCGGCCCCCCGGCCGCCACGCACGGCCGGTCAGCGGGTCAATGACGAAGGCGACGGCGGCAACAGGATCGCCGAGTACCTGATCGCCCAGAAGCTGATCTGACCGGAGGGAGAGCACGATGTCGGAGGTTCTGGTCCTCGTCGACCACGTCGCCGGTGAGGTCAAGAAGGTCACGGCCGAACTGCTCACCGCGGCCAGGCGGCTGGGCGAGCCGGCGGCGGTGGTGGTCGGCGCGCCGGGCACCGCGGCCAAGATGAGGGACACGCTGGCCCGCTACGGCGCCGCGAAGGTGTATGTCGCGGAGTCGGCCGATGCCGCCGAGTACCTGGTCAAGCCGAAGGTCGACGTGCTGGCCGGGCTGGTCGGGCGGGCCTCGCCGGCCGCGGTGCTGCTGTCGGCCAACCAGGAGGGCAAGGAGATCGCCGGGCGGCTCGCGTTGCGCACCGGCAGCGGCCTGCTCGGTGACGCGGTCGACCTGGACGGCGAGGGCGTGGCCACCCAGTCGGTGTTCGGCGGGGCGTTCGTCGTCAGGTCGAAGGTCACCAGGGGCTGCCCGGTGATCACCGTTCGCCCCGGCGGGGTCGAGGCGGAGCCGGCCCAGGGTGGCGCGGAACCGGCCGAGGAGATCGTCGAGGTGCCGGCCGTCGACCCGGCCAAGGCGGCCAGGATCGTCGACGTGCAGCCGATCGAGGGCGGCGACCGGCCGGAGCTGAGCGAGGCGTCGGTCGTGGTCTCCGGCGGCCGCGGGGTCGGCTCGGCGGACAACTTCGCGGTCGTGGAGAAGCTCGCCGACGTGCTCGGCGCGGCGGTCGGGGCGTCCCGGGCGGCGGTCGACTCCGGCTACTACCCGCACCAGTTCCAGGTCGGCCAGACCGGCAAGACGGTGTCCCCGCAGCTGTACATCGCGCTCGGCATCTCGGGGGCGATCCAGCACCGTGCCGGCATGCAGACCTCGAAGACGATCATCGCAGTGAACAAGGACCCGGAGGCGCCGATCTTCGAGATCGCCGATTTCGGCGTCGTGGGCGACCTGTTCAAGGTGACGCCGCAGCTGACCGAGGAGGTCGCCAAGCGCAAGGGCTGACCGAGCCGTTGTTCAGCGGTAAGAAATGCCGCTCAGCTGCGCAGCGCCCCATGTTGCACAGTTGAGGTCGTGAGCGTTGGGACGGCGCGGAACCGGCAGGCCAGCACCCTGTGGAGCCCGCAGCAGAGGATGACCACGGTCGGCCTCGTGCTGCTGGTGACGATGATCGCCTTCGAGGCGATGAGCCTCGGCACGGCGCTGCCGACGATGGTGGCCGAGCTGGACGGCGAGGCGCTGTACTCGTGGCCGTTCACGGCGTTCCTGGCAGCGAGCGTGGTCGGCACCGTGCTGTCGGGCTGGCTGTCGGACACCAGGGGCCCGCGGTTGCCGCTGCTGGGCGGCCCCGCGCTGTTCGCGGTGGGGCTGCTCGCCGCGGCGGTCGCGCCGACGATGACGGTGCTGCTGCTCGGCCGGGTGCTGCAGGGGCTCGGGGCCGGGGTGGTCGCGGTGGCGATGTACGTGCTGGTCGCGTTCGCCTACCCGGAGCGTAACCGGCCGGCCGTATTCGGGGTGATCTCGGCGGCCTGGGTCGTGCCGGCGATCGTCGGCCCGGCGGTGGCCGGGCTGCTTACCGAGCACGCGAGCTGGCGGCTGGTGTTCGGCGGTCTGGTGCCGATCGTGGCCGTGGCCACCGTGCTGCTGGTGCCGCTGGTGCGGCGGCTGCCGGCCGGGCCGGCCGGTGAGGTCAGCACGCGGCGTGGCGTCCTGCAGTCCTCGGTCGGCGCCGCCGTCGGGCTGTCGGCGCT
>DASSUA010000629.1:0-2140 GCA_035707525.1 Pseudonocardiaceae bacterium | reverse complement strand
ATGGCGCTGGTGAAGACCTCGACGCCGACCGGGTGCAGCGCGTTGAGAATGTTCATGATCAGATCGAACTGGTCCTTGGAGATGACCGTCTCCGGCGTGTCCAGCTCCGGCCGCAGCCGGACCTGGAAGGTGAACGGCGGCAAGGCGGGGCCGAGTAGGTAGCTCGCCTGGATCCAGGCCATTCCGGCTGCGCCGGCGATCAGCCGGTTCACCTGCTGAGTGCTTGACCCCAGAGCAATACCGGCCTCGTCGAAGGTGTCCGACGCCCAGGCGAGCCTGGGCTCGTTCGACGGCGGTGGCCCGGTCAGCCCGGCGGCGATCAGGACCGAGGGCTCCGGCGACGCGGTGACCTCCAAGCCGGTGCCCTCGTCCACCTCGATGATCGGACCGGTGTCCACATCGGAGGGACCGCGCACCGCGACCAGCTGCCCCGGCCGTTGGCGCACAATCACATCGTCCCCATCACGCGTGACGTGCCCGAATCCGGCGGCGAACGCGGTACCGGCGAGACTCTCCGGGGTCAAAACGGTGTGGCGCAGCACCAGACGCCGCCCCTGCACCGCCGCCGCGTCAACCGCCGGATCGCCGGAGGGATCGAATGCGGCCGTGATGACGAGCTGACCGGAGACTCCGCGCCGGGTTAGCTCGTCCAGCAGCGAGTCGAGCACCTCGCCGACGGCCGGCTGCATCCGGCGATGGTCCTCGGCGCCGCCGTAGTCCACGCGCGGATCGTTGTGCCGGATAAGGAAGGCCGGGTGGAAGAAGGTGTCCGGCACGTCCACCACGGTGGCCGGGGCGTCCAGGGTGCCGTCGGCGGCGATGCTCCGCTTGTCGCCCAGCTCGGTGATGCCGATGCGAAGCCTGCGGGTCGCCGAGACGGTGCGCCGGTTGCGCGTCACGTCGGCCTTCACGATGAGCTGACCGGCGGCGGTGGCCCGCAGGCTCGCCGTTTGCTGCCGGGTTCCAGGCGCGCCGTCCGGGGTCAGGATGCCGCGCCCTTTGCCGCCCGGAACCGTCAGCCAGCGGACGAAAGCGTCCTGGGGCGGCTGCGGCCGCAGCGACAACGCGACCGTCGCCCCGCTGTCCACATCGGACAGGCCCGCCGGGGGGGCCGGGCTTCCGCTGTTGAGCTCGATCGAGAAGTAGTCGCCAAGCGCGGCGGCCGCGTACACCTGTGCCGAGCCCGAGCCTCGGAAACGCACGAAGTCGAATCCGGCCCGGTGGGCCAGCGCGGCGAGCCGGCCGGGCGGCACCGAACTGTGCCCCAGCATCACCGCCCGTCCGGTGGCGCGAAGGTCCGCCGCTCGCGGGTCGAACGCGGTGCCGATCAGCAACCGCCCCGGCGGCGAGGTCTCCGCGCCCGCCAGCGCGACCAGCCGGTCCAGTCGATCGGCCACCCCTACCTGCACCAGGTGCGGGTCGGGCGGCGGCTCACCAGGCTGCAGGTCGCGCACCGGCGCCGGGATGAAGTCCACATCGGCACGGTCATAGCGCAGCAGGAACGCGGGATCAAAAGTGTCCTCGTCGGCGGCGGTCCCCACCGACTCCGTCTCGCTCACGCGGCGCTGGCCCGCGGCGTTGATGGACTCACCCGCCCGCAGGCTGACCGGACGGATGCGGACCAGCCGGGTCCCCCGGACAAGGGTCGCGTTCGTGTCGTCGACTATTAATGCTTCCTGTGTACCGTTTATCGGCCCGACGAGTTCGTTGAGCATCGCGCCGAGATTGCCCGGGGTGGGGAGCGACCAGCGCCGGAAAAGCCGCAGCCGCCGGCGGTAGTGTTCATCCTCCTCACCGAGCGCGGGCGCGAACGAGCCACGGGCCACCGACGAGATCCTGACTTCGTCGATCGCTCCACGGAAACCTCCCGCGCCCGCGCCGATCCGCAGCGGCGCGGTGTTGACGATCGCGCCGAGACCGGCCAGCGGCTGCGGGAGGCTCGGCACGCCGTTGACATAGAGCAGGGCCTGCCCCGCTGCCCGGTCGAGCACTCCGGCCAGGTGGGTGAAGGCATCCGTGGGCAGGCTGGTGTCGGCGAACACCTCCACCGTCCGGGTCCCGTCCCCGAGGGTGAAGCGCACGTTGCGCGGGATGCCCCGGCCGAAGTCGCCGACCGCGAGGACCCATCCCGCGCCCGAGG
>DASSUA010000628.1:0-8976 GCA_035707525.1 Pseudonocardiaceae bacterium | reverse complement strand
TCCATTTCGGACAGTTCCTGGGCCTCGTCGACCACGACGTGCCGGTAGGTCCAGTCACGGTCCGCGGCGGCACGCTCGGCGAGCTCGCGAGTGTCGAGCTCGCCGAAACGGTCCGCCAGATCCTCGGCGTAGAGCAAGTCGTCGGCGCGCAGCAGGACGTCCTCGTCCATTTCCTCGTAATCCAGTCTCATGAGGTCCATCACGCCGGCGGCGTAGTCGGCCTCGGCCCTCCGCTCCCGGCCGGAGGCCCGCTCGGCGGACTTGTCGGCCGCCTTGTCGCGGCCAAGCAGGTCGACGAGTTCGTCGAGCAACGGCACGTCCGACACCGTCCAGGCGTCGCCATCGGCGCGCAGCAGCACCGGGTCGGCGCCCGCCGCTCGCAGTCGTTCGGGTGACTCGAACAGCGGAGCCAGCAGTGCCTGCGGCGTCAGGATCGGCCAGAGCTCGTCGAGCGCGGCGGTGAACCTGTCGTTGTCGTCGAGCTCCTTGAGCAGGTCCGCCCGCAGGTCCTCCCACGCCGTCTTGTCCTCCCGGGTCAGCCAGCCGCGGCCGATCCGTGCTATCGCCCGCTCGGTGAGCACATACGTGACGATCTCGGTGAACACCGCGCGGGCCTCGTTGTGCGGCAGCCCACTCGCGCGCGCCTCCGCCCTGGCCCACTGCGCGGTCTCGGTGTCGATGCGCACCGTGACGTCGGCGAGCTCGATCGGCAACGGATGCTCGGGCAGCCGCTGCCGATCGGCGATCGCCGCCGCCAGCACGTCCAGCATCTTCAGCGATCCCTTGCACCGCGCGGCCTCCGTGGTGTCCTCGGCGGTGACTCGCAGGCCTGGCACGAGGTCGCCGGTGGTCATGAACACCACGTCGGACTCGCCCAGCGACGGCAGAACGCGGCCGATGTAGTTCAGGAACTCCGGGTTGGGCCCGACCACGAGCACCCCATGGCGTTCCATCCGCTCCCGCTGGGTGTAGAGCAGGTACGCGACGCGGTGCAGCGCCACCACGGTCTTCCCGGTGCCAGGACCCCCCTCGATCACCAGCACCCCAGGGTGATCGAGCCGGATGATCTCGTCCTGCTCGGCCTGGATCGTCGCCACGATGTCGCGCATCCCACCACCGCGCGGCGCGTTGACCGCCGCGAGCAACGCCGCGTCCCCCCGCTCGCCGGCACCGGGGCGGCCGAACACCTCGTCGGTGAAGTCGACCACCTGACGCCCGCGCGTGTGAAACTGGCGGCGCCGCCGCATGTTCTCCGGCGTCGCGGCGGTGGCAACGTAGAACGCGCGCGACGCCGGCGCCCGCCAGTCGAGCAGCACCGGCCGGTCGTTCTCGTCGTCGAAAAGGCCGATCCGGCCGATGTACAGATGCTCGCCCGAAAGGGCGTCCAGCCGACCGAAACACAGCCCGTTGTCCGCCACCGCCAGCCGCCTCCCCTCCCTGGCCAGCGCGTGCACCTCGACATCACGTTCCAGGAGCGTCCCGCCGTTTCCACGCAACGCCGCGTAGAACTCACCCGTGACCCGCGCGCGCTCGGCGTCGAGCCGCGTGTAGAGACCGGCCACGTAGCTCCGCTCGGACCGCAATTCGTCTTCGTACCCCTGAGTTGACACAGGCCCCTCACACCGTTTAAAATGAGATTACGTTCGGCGGTTCTCCAAACATCTGGAGGAAGCGCCGAATTTTTATTGTCCGAATTTTTATTGTCCGGCACTTGTCAAGCGTGTTGGGCCTTTCCCGCATGGTTCACGCGAACGCTCGCGGCCTATTTCGGCTGATCGCGTCGAGCAGCCGAGTCGCGGCCACCGTCGCCCCGTCGGTGCCGATCGTGCCGGCCACGGCCGCCGCTCGTGCGCGGGTCTCGGCGCTCAGAGCCGTCCTCAATGCGGCCGACAGCGACCCGGTGGTGGGCGTGGGGCCGTCGTGCGCCGCTCCAATGCCCAGGTCAGCCACCCGGCCGGCCCAGTACGGCTGGTCCGCCATCTGGGGAACCACCACCTGCGGCGCGCCGGCCCGGGCGGCCGTCGTCGTCGTGCCCGCGCCGCCGTGGTGCACGACGGCGGCCACCCGGGCGAACAGTGCGTGATGGTTGACCTCGCCGACGGCGAAGCAGTCGTCCCGGTCGTCCATCAGGGCAAGGTCGGCCCAACCCTGGGAGACCAGCGCGCGGCGGCCCTGCGCGCGGATCGCGTCGATCGCGACCCGGGCAACGTCTTTCGGGGCGCGCATGCTGCCGAAGCCCACGTACACCGGTGGTGTGCCGGCTTCCAGAAACGCCATCAGTTCGGCCGGGAGTGGGCGTTCGTCCGGCAGGATCCACGAGCCGGTCTGCACGACGTCGAGGTCCGCCGGCTCCTGCCACGGGCCCAGGACCGGGTCCGCCGCCAGCCACGGGTTGCCGGTGAAGACGTGGTCGCGGACGTTGTCCACCGATGGCAGGCCGACCGCCGCCCGGTGGGTGTTGAGCGCCGCGCCGAACAGCGCGTTGAAATTCCGGACGTCCAGCTCATCCAGCACCCGCCGGTCGGTCACCTCCGGTGGCAGTGGCCGGCCCGGCAGCGGGTGCGGCCGGTGGTGTGGCGACGGCAGGAAGATCGGGCAGTAGGCCGCGTACACGAAGCGGATGCCCAGTTTCTCCGCCACCGACCGCGCGCCGGCCGTGGCCGGGAACAGCCCCGTCGCCACCACCGCGTCGCATCCCTCGGCCGCGGCCGCAAGCTTGTCGAAGTGCTCGCCGATCAACTCGGCCGCGATCCGGGGCACGTCCGCCGCCGACGGCGGCCTCGCTCCGTGCAACATCCGGCGCACCGGTCGGCCGACCGGCACCAGCGGCACGCCAACCTCGGCCAGCCGCTGCGCAAAGTCCGCCGGCGCGGACAGTTGCACGTGCGCGCCGAGCGCCCGCAACCGCACCGCGAGTCCAACCATCGGTTCGACATCCCCGCGCCCGCCATACGTCGACAACAACACACGCACGCCCCGACCCCCTATTCAGCAGGTTCAAGCTCCGGCCGGCGATTCTGCGGCACCACCCCGGTCTTGCCGCAAGTCCCCCGGTGCGCTATATGTTGGAAGTGGAAGGAGCAGGGCTCCTTTCCCGGGTAATAGTCCGCTGTCGACGGACAGGCTCTTCGCGAAGCGGTAGGCCGCCGGCCCGGACGTACGCCCCACCTTGACGAGGACCCGCCGGTGCGGTGAGGGGTTTCCCCGATGCCGGTAGACGATGGTCAGCGCGAAGGTTCTTGCCGACGGCCGAGCACTCCACTCGGCCCATGGCCCAGCCCACGGAAGGCTTTCTCATGGCAGAACTTTCGACTCCCGGCCGAACCCCGCGTCGCCGGCTCGGCCTGCGCCTCATCGCGGCCTGCCTGTTCGCCGCCGCCATCGGCACCGGCGGCGCCGTAGCCGCGGCCGCGCCGGACACCCCGACCGGCAACGACGCCGTCACGAGCAAGACGGCACCCACACCACCGGCGTCGCTCGACAACTCGATCACCGGCCTACCCGGTCACCAGGTCGTGAACAGCGTGCCAACCAACTGCAACGCCGGCAGCTTCTGCTTCGTCTCGATCGCCTGCCCAACCGGCAAACTCGTCACTGGCGGCGGCGCCAGCAACTCTGCGTTCGGCACCGTCTTCATGAGCGACTCGCGCCCCAACGGCAGCACCGGCTGGGTCGCATTCCTGAAGAACAACGGCTCCACCTCGGCGACCGTCTCCGCCTGGGCCATCTGCGTGACCCCGTAACGCCGATTCGGCCCACGTACCGCCACATCGACCGGATTGGCGGGACGTGGGCCATCGGTGCCGGCGGCGTTCCCTAAAGGCACGAATGCCGCGCCGAGCACCAAAGTGAGGCCGTGCACTGGCATCACCTCGACCTCAACGACGCCACGGTTGCATGGGTCGGCGGCGCCATCCGCGTCAAGGCAAGGGCCAGCTCGTCAACGAGGGCAAGACGGACGTCTCCCGCCGTGATCTACCGCTGCCGGCCTGGCTGGTCGACATGCTGCGACATCGGCGAGCGCTCCTGGCGCAACGGTTCGGAGTGACGCCGGAGGAGCTGGCCGGGCCGGTGTTCCCAAACTCGCTCGGCAGGTTGCGGGACAAGCACAACACGCTGGCCAGGTGGCGCGAGTTCCGCGAGCGGGCCGGCTATCCGTGGGTCACGTTCCGCGCGTTCCACCGGTCGGTGGCGACAATCCTGGACGCGGCAGGGACGATCGGCACGGGAGATCGCCGATCAGCTCGGGAACTCGAAGGTCTCGACCACGCAGGACGTCTACCTGGGCCGGCGGATAACCAGCCGCAGGGCGGCGGACGCGCTCGAAGCGATCAGGCCGGGCGACGGTTAAACGGGGATTCTTCGGGGATGCGATCTTTGGGATGATCGATGACAACGGCTGTGACCTGCACAGATGGTGGGGCAGGTGGGGATCGAACCCACGACCTGACGGATTATGAGTCCGCTGCTCTGACCGCTGAGCTACTGCCCCAGGCGCCGACGGTGGTGGCGCATGGCGAGGCTAGCGCACGAGTGCTGGTAGCCGTCGGACGACACTGCGTGGTCGGGCTGAGCATTGACCGGTGCGGCGGACCCGGGGCACAGCGGCGAGCCAGCGGCAGGAAGAGTGCGGGCCACCCGAGCGTCCCGCGTTGCTGTCGAGCGCCTTGCGGCGCCGGTTGCGGGGGTGACGGGCGAGCGAAGCTCCTCCGGTTGGACTCGAACCAACAACCTGCCGGTTAACAGCCGGACGCTCTGCCAATTGAGCTACGGAGGATCGATCCCCTCGATCGGCGCCAACTCTAGCGCACCCGCTCGATGAGGTTTCCAGCACCGGGTTTGGGGCAGGATGGAGCCGGGCGGTGTGACGGGTGGCCCCTGGTGGGTATACCTCACCAGCATGTTCCGGTTTTCGGTTCGGGAGGAGCACACCATGAAGGCGTTCTTGCTGGGTGCGGCGGTTGGGTACGTGCTCGGCGCACGGGCCGGCCGGGAGCGTTACGAGCAGATCGCGCGCACCTACCACCGGGTCGCCGACCATCCGGCGGTCCAGGGCGCGGCCGGGGTAGCCAGGGCCAAGGTGACGGACACGGTTCGCACCAGGGTCCAGGCGTTCCGCGGGCAGCAGCCGACCGAAGAAGTCGACGACGTGGCCTACACGCAGCCGCGGACGCGGCCGGTCGCGGCCACCTCGATACCTCGCGCCTGACGCAGGCGTGACGTGGGCGTCATCCGCTCCGCAACAGGGAGCGGATGACGCCCACGCGCCTGTACTACAGGCGGCGCAACGGTCAGGTGGAGCCGCCGCTGCCGCCCGCGCCGCTCATGGCGCCGGCCGCCATGCCGATCATGATGGCGCCGTGAGTCAGCTCTCGGCGGATGGTCGCCTCGGGGAACGCCGACAGGCCCTCGACCGCAACGCGGCCGCCGGCGCTGTGGACGGCGCTGTCCAGCCACGGGTTCGCGAGGTCCGGCCGGTCGGCCCGGGCCGCGGCCAGGACCCGATCGCCGTGGACCGTGCGGAGCCTGAGCCGGCGGCGGTGCACCACGGCCGCCAGGACAAGGTTGAGGATCAGCAGCAGGGTCAGGATCCCGACCGGATAACCAAGCCGAACGGCCGAGATGTGCCGCACCACGGCTACCGCCGCAAGTGCGTACAACGCGACGGCGGGCCACAACCGGACCGCTCGGGCCATTGCCCGGCTCACCACGAGGCCCCGGTCGGCGAGGTCGTCCCGAATGGTCAGCACGGCGGAGCCGTTGGCAACCTCGGTGACGACCGCGACCACCGGCTGTGGCGCGCCGGCCAGCTCGTGCAGGACCTCGGCCTCGACGGGGTCGTTGCTGGCGGTACTCGTGGCCATCACCGATCCGCCGCCGGAGACGCGCGCCTTGCCGGCCGCCACCAGCTCGGCGATCACCGCCCCGACCGCGAGGTATGCGCCACCGGCGAGCAACCCCAGGTCCGCCACCGTGAGCGGGCGGTCCGGCGCCGGTGACGAGGGCCGGCGGGCCCGCCACCGCAGCGCGATCGCGACCACCAGCGTCACCGCGAGAGCGGCCGCGTAGATCACCAGGAACTGCGAACCCAAGATACCCCAGAGCACAGCGTCATCCCCCAGCCAGCTGCCAGTCAGGTGCCTCCATGGAACCACGAACGGGCGCCGGGTATTGCGGAAACGCTCACGATCGTCGTCGGGCGCGGCCCGTGATCGTCGTTTGGGCGCGGGGAGCCTGTCCGGAGCGTGGTTGGCGGCACCCAACACGGTGATCATGAGCCCGTGGTGTTGATGAAGTCGCTGAGGGTGATGACCACAGGCGTGGCCGAGGCGGCGGACGGGCAGGCGTCTCTGGCCTGTTGCCGAGGCGGCGGAGGACGGGCGTCTCTGGCCTGTTGCCGAGGCGGCGGACGGACGGGCGTCTCTGACCAGTTGCCGAGGCCCATGATCGTCGTTTCGGTGCCGTGAGCCGCGCTGAGCGCGGTTAGTGGCACCCAAACGGTGATCATGACGCGCCTGTGAGTCGATCCAGTCGGCCCCTGCCCCGGTTCGCGCCTTCGTGGAGCATCCGCAATGGCGCCTTGCGGTGCTGGCGTGGTTACTGATGGTCACCGGGTACAAGAACCGTGTGGTAGGGCCGGCACGGTCGTCCCATGATCGGTCATCAAAGCCGTTCATGATCGCTGAAAGTGTGAGCTCACCATGCAGTCTGGACGCGAAAGTGCATGGTTACCTCACACTTTCGGCGATCATGAACGATGGCACCATCGCCGGCTCGCCAGCGGGCAGTGCGTGGGCGTCATTCGGTCCCTGTAGCGAAGCGAATGACGCCCACGCACCCTGTGGCGAAGCGAATGACGCCCACGCACCCAGTAGCCAAGCGAATGACGCCCACGCACTTCGTAGCGGGTGAGAATGACGCCCACGCGAAGCCCACCCGGTCGCAAGCGGTGACCGCCGCCGCGTTGATCACCTTTGATGCCGCAGAAAGGTAGCGATGCTCGACTACCTTTGGTGATCATGGGGCCGGTAACGGCACCGCCGGCCACAGCCAGCGGAGGTCAGGTGCGGGCGACGGCGAACACGCGGCGAAACGGCAGCCACGTCGTGCCGTCGGCGCGCGCCGGGTAGGCCTGCCGCAGCCGCGGGGCGAGCTCGGCGCAGAACGAGACCCACTCCTCGTCGGTGAGCGCCGAGCGCACCGGTCGCAGGGCGGTGCCGGTCATCCAGTCCAGCACCGGGTCCGGGCCGGCGAGCCGGTGCAGGTAGGTGGTCTCCCAGGCGTCGACCTCGCAGCCGGCGCCGGCGAGCAGCTCGGCGTAGCCGGCCGCGTCGAGCACCGCGTCGGGCCCGCGCAGGGAACCGCCGATCCGGTCTCGCCAGCGCGGCAGCTCGACGAGCCGCCGGGCGGCGGAGTGGGACGGCGCGTCGAAGTTGGCCGGGACCTGGATGGCGAGCCAGGCGCCCGAAGGCAGCTCGGCGGCCCACCGGCGGAGCAGTTCGGGGTGGCCGGGCACCCATTGCAGCACCGCGTTGCACACGACGACGTCCGCGTCCGGGCCGGGCCGCCACTGGGTGACGTCGCCGAGCTGCGCGTCGATCCCGGCCGCGCGGGCGGCGGCGACCATCTCCGGCGAGGAGTCCAGGGCGCGCAGAGGCGCCGAAGGCCAGCGCAGACGCATCAGCCCGGTCAGGTTGCCCGGCCCGCAGCCAAGGTCGACCACGGCGCGCGGCGACTCGGCGTGGACGCGAAAGAGCAGGTCGTGGAACGGGCGAGCGCGCTCGTCCCGCCTGGCCAGATAGGCGTCCGGGTCCCAGAGAGTGCTCATCCCAGGACCCGCCGCACGTCGTCGAGGTCGGTGCCGGCGTCGGGCCGCACCTGCTGCTGCACGCCGTCGCGCCCGGGCACGCGGCGCCGGATGAACAGCGCGCTGCCGCCCGGGAACTCGCGCCGCTGGCTGGCCAGCACCGACCGGGTCACCCGCTGCCGCACGAGGTCGGGGACAGGACCGGGCCCCGACAGCGGGATCCGGCGCGGTGGCCGGTCGGCGAGCAGGACCGTCTGGCCCTGGGCGCCGACCTCCTCGGCCTCGGTCAGGTGCAGCGAGCGGCCGTCCCAGCGGGCGTTGCTGACCAGGTGCCAGCCGATCCGGCGGTGCCCCTCGCCCTCGGGCACCCACAGGCCGTGAGTGGTGACGACGACGCGCCGGCCGTCGGCCATCGCGGCGGAGCCGAGCACGCGCTCGGTGTCGGCCAGGCCACCGGCGAACCCCGGGGGTAGCTCACTGCGCCCAGCGAGCCGCCGCCACAAGTCCACTACAGGGCTCCCATGGCCTGCTCCCGCAACCCCTTGCGGAACTGCTCGAGGGCCACCAGGTCACCGAACAGCTGATGGTAGGAGTCGGCATCGTCCACCGGCGAGAGCCGCTGCAGCTTCGACTTGGCCTGCGCGATCTCGCGCACCACGACGGTCTCCTGCAGCCTGGCGAGCACGGCGCCGGCATACCGGGGTTCGTCGGACTGCCGGGCGTTGAGCGGTTCGACGGCGAGCTCGGTCAGCAGCGAACGCACCACCGGCTGCTGGCACCTGCCGGCGACCGCGGCGAGCCACTCCGACCCGGCCAGCCCGGCGGTGGTCCCCCCGGCGCCCAGGATCGCCTTGTGCAGCTCCAGGTAGGCCGGTTCGGTGAACGCCCCGGCCGGCAGCGAGTCGTAGACCGGCCCGGCGAGCGCCGGCACCTGCATGGCGAGCTTGATCGCCTCCCGCTGCGGCCACAGCCCGGGGTCGTTGGGGCGCGGGCGCGCCGGGCCATCGGGGGCCGGGCCGCCGGAACCCGGCGCCGGCCGCGTCTGCTGCGGGGCCGGGCGTTGCGGGGCGGGGCGTTGCGGGGGCGGGCGTTGCGGAAACACAGTGCCGTTGCCGTTGGCCGTCTCGCGGACCCGGCGCAGCACCGTCGCCAGGTCCTCCCAGCCGACC
>DASSUA010000627.1:0-9384 GCA_035707525.1 Pseudonocardiaceae bacterium | reverse complement strand
GCGCCGTCGACGTCAGCCTGCGGGCAGCCGGGGACCCGCGGCGGCGACCCGTCGGCCACCGCGCACACCGTGGACACCTCGCCGGCGAGCAGCCTGGCGAGGTCGAGCACGTGCGCGGCCTGCTCGACGATCTGACCGCCCGACCGCTCGCGGACCGGCCACCAGCCCACCGGCGGCACCTTGTCCAGCCACGCACCGGTCAGCAGCCGCACCGGGCGCCCGTCGAGCAGCTGCCTGGCGCGCTCGACCGCCGCCGAGTAACGCCAGTGGTGGCCGACGGCGGTCACCACGCCGGCCGCCGCCACCCGCTTGCCGACCGATTCGGCGGTCTCCTCGTCGACGCCGAGCGGCTTCTCCACGAACATCGCCAGCCCGGCGTCGAGGACCGCCTGCTCGACCGGCCCGTGGGCGAACGGCGGCACGCACACATAGACCGCGTCCAGGCCCTCGCCGAGCAGTGCGTCGAGGTCGGGCGCCGCCCGCATCCCGTGCTCGGCGGCGAGCGAGTCGGCGCGAGCGCGGTCCGGATCCGTCACGGCCACCAAACGGGTGTCGTCGAATCCGGCCAGCATCCGGGCGTGCCTGACGGCCACGCCGCCGGCCCCGACGAATCCAATCCGGCACGTAACCAACAGATCTCCCTGAGTAGTAGTACGGGCTCACATGTTCGAACGCGCCGAAAACCGGGAATCACGGCGGTATCAGGCCTTCGACCAAGGCGACCATAACCGCCGGCCGGCTACAGCGACGTGCCCCGGCACCACCGGAGGTGGATGGCTGTGCACGAGTTGACACCCGCCAGTCTCGTGGCGGACTACAGCAACGATCTGCGGCCGCGGCTGCGCGACTGGCTGAGCCGGCGCAGCAGCCGAGCGGCGGACTGGCCGCTGTCCCAGCTCATGGCGGCCAAGGCGGACACCACCGTGAGCGTGGTCATCCCCGCCAGGGACGAGGAGTCCACGGTCGGCTCGATCGCCGGCCTGATCCACCAGCGGCTGGTGCGTGAGGTGCCGCTCGTCGACGAGCTCGTCGTGGTCGACTCGTGCTCGACCGACGGCACCGCACGGGTCGCCGCCGCGGCGGGCGCCCGCGTGGTGTACCAGGACGGGGTACTGGGCCACCTGCCGACCATGCGCGGCAAGGGCGAGGCGCTGTGGAAGGGGCTCGCCGCGACCAGCGGGGATCTCGTGGTGTTCGTGGACGCCGACGTGCACGACTTCACGCCGCGGTTCGTCACGGGGCTGCTCGGGCCGCTGCTGCTGGATCCGACGGTCGCCTACGTCAAGGGTTTCTACCACCGCCCCCTGGTCGACGGCGACCACACCGTTCCCGACGGCGGCGGCCGGGTGACCGAGCTGGTCGCGAGGCCCCTGCTGAACCTGCACTGGCCCGAGTTGGCCGGGTTCGTCCAGCCGCTCGCAGGCGAGTACGCCGGGCGGCGCGAGGCGCTGGAGGCCGTGCCGTTCGTCACCGGCTACGGCGTGGAGGTCGGGCTGCTGGTCGACCTGCTCGAACTGGTCGGCCTCGACGCGCTCGCCCAGGTCGACCTCGGCCAGCGCCAGCACCGCCACCAGGACAACGAGGGCCTCGGCCGGATGTCGGCCCAGATCATGCTGGCCGCGCTGAGCCGGCTCGACCGGCAGCGCCAGGTGATCATCGCCACCGAGCCCACCCCGCGGCTGGCGCAGTTCCGCCGAGCCAGCGCTGGCACGTCCGGCCTCGAACGGGAGGTGGTGGTCACCGACGTCGCGGTTCCGGAGCGACCGCCGCTGGCCACCGTCCGCGCGGCCGAGGCGAGGTCGGCATGAACCTTCGAGTGCTGATCAACGCCGGTCCGTGGTTGCCGGTTCCGCCGGGTGGTTACGGCGGCATCGAGAACGTCGTCGCCACGCTGATCCCCGAGCTGCGCAGCCGCGGCGTGTACGTCGCGCTCGCCACCGTGGGTGAGAGCGAGATCGAGGTCGACGAGAAGCTCGCGGTGTTCGACGAGCCGCAGTTTCGCGAGCTGCAGCGGCCGTACAACCGGGTGATGGGCGTCGCCAGCGCCCACCTGCACCTGGTCGCCAGCGAGCTGAGCCGGCGCACCGACATCGACCTGGTGCACGACCACCTCGAGGCGTTCGGCCCGACCGTGCTGGCGGCCCTGGGCGCCGACGCCCCGCCGGTGCTGCACACGCTGCACTGGGACCTGGCCAAGCACCCCCAGCTGTACGGCGCCTTCGACGGCCGGGGCCGGCTGTTCGTCAACGGCGTCTCGCGGTCGCAGCTGGCCAGGGCGCCGCAGGCGCTGCGCGCGCACAGCCTCGGTCATGTGCACCTGGCGACCCCGCTGGCCGCCGGTGCCGACAAGCGGCCGCAACCGGCCAAGTCCGACCACTTCGTGGTCCTCGGCCGGATCACCCCGGGCAAGGGCCAGCACGTGGCGGCACGGCTGGCCCACCGGTGCGGGCGGCCCGTGATCCTGGCCGGCCCCGTCGGCCCGTACCACACGCCAGCGGATCTGGACCGGGCGCTGGCCGACGACCCGGACGCCGCGCAGAACCCCGATGTCCGGTTCTGGCTCGAGGAGGTCGCCAAGCACGTCGACGGCGATCTCGTGCGCTGGATCGGCACGGTCGGGCCGCCCGAGCGCGACGAGCTGGTGGCGACGGCGCGGGCGACGCTGTTCCCGCTGTACTGGGAGGAGCCGGGCGGCACCGCGGTCGTGGAGTCGCTCGCGCTCGGCACGCCGGTCGTCGGCTACCGCCGCGGCTGCCTGCCGGAGCTCGTCGAGCACGGCCGCACCGGGTTGCTCGCCGATGCCGGCGACGAGGACGAGCTGGTCGAGCTGCTCGACTCGGTCGGCTCGATCGACCCGGCGCAGTGCCGGCGGTCGGCGGCGCGGCGGTTCGCGCCGCCGGTGATGGCCGAGCACTATCTGCGGCTGTACCGCGAGGTGCTGACCAGCGCCGGCATGCGGGCATGGCGAGCCGAGCCGGTGCCCGCCGGCTGAGCGCCCGTTTCTGAGCGCTCAGGCGTTCTGCAGGCCGCGCTGGCCGTCGAGCAGGGCGAACCGCCGGTCGGTCCGGATCGTCACGTTGGCCGGGTTCGGCTCGAGCACCGACGGCGTCACGATCTTGAACTCGGCGGTCAGCTGGGCCGGGGTCAGCGTGGCCAGCACGTAGCCGCGCTGGTCCTGCCAGTAGCGGATGTGCGGGTTGTTGCTCATCCAGGTCTGGCTCGGCGGTGAGCTGCCGCCCGCGCCGCTGCTGGTGATCGACGTCGTGACCAGCTCGGACCCGATGATCGGGGCGGAGTGGTCGTAGTAGTCCAGCCGCAGGTCCGCCGCCCAGTGCCGGTGCACGTCGCCGGTGAGCACGACCGGGTTGCGCACCCCGCGCTGCACCCAGCCGGCGGCGATCCGGTCGCGCGAGGCGGTGTAGCCGTCCCAGGCGTCGGTGCTGTTGGTCAGGCACGTCGAGCGCAGGTTGTCATCGTCGCGCTGGGCGAAGAACACCTGCTGGCCGAGGAAGTCCCAGCGCGCGGTCTGCTGGGCGAGCGCGGCGAGCAGCCACTGCTCCTGGGTGCCGCCGGTGATCGTCCTGGCCGGGTCGCGCATGGTCGAGCAGCTGCCGGTCGGCGCCTGCGCGTTGCGGTACTGCCGGGTGTCCAGCATGTGGAAGCGGGCCAGCGCGCCCCACTGGATCCGCCGGTACAGCGGGATGCTGGATCCGACCGGCAGCGACGAGCGCCGCAGCGGCATGTTCTCGTAGAACGCCCGGAACGCGGCCTCCCGCCTGGCGGCGGTCTGGTTGGTCGAGTTCCAGTTGTTCTCCACCTCGTGGTCGTCGAACACGACCAGCCACGGCGCCACCGCGTGGGCGGCCTGCAGCTGCGGGTCGGTGCGGTGCTGGGCGTACCGGTGCCGGTACTCGGCCAGCGTGTCGGCCTCACTGGTGATCACGTAACCGCGGACCGTGCTGAGCGCCGACGAGGGGTTCTCGTACAGATAGTCGCCCAGGAACAGCACCAGGTCCGGGCGGTCGGCGGTGATCCCGCGGTGCGCGTGGTACCAGCCCTCCTCCCAGTGCTGGCACGACCCGAACGCGAACCGCAACTGTGCCGGCATGGCCCCGGCCGGCGGCGCGGTGCGGGTGCGGCCGGCGGGGGAGATGTGCCCGTCGGCGCGGAACCGGTAGAAGTACTCCCGGTCCGGCGCCAGGCCGACCGGCTCCACGTGCACGCTGTGCGCGTCGGCGTAGCGGGCGACCGTGCTGCCGCTGGCGACCACGCTCGCGAACGACTGGTCGCCGGCGACCTCCCAGTCGACCGTCACGTCGGCGTTCGGCATGCCGCCGTGGCCGTCGGTGTTCAGTGGTGCCGGTGCCAGCCTTGTCCACAGCACCACGCCGTCCGGGGTCGGGTCGCCGGAGGCGACGCCGAGCTCGAACGGGTACCTGATGGCGTTGGGCGTGACCGAGCGCGGCGCCGGTGTGGACGCCCCGGTCCAGCCGGGCAACGCTGCGGTGCCGGCCGCCGCCAGCCCGCCGAGCACGAAGATCCGCCGGTTCACCGGGCGCTCAGGCATAGTCGGTCACCCCCGCGCTGCACGTGCCGGACAGGATCGACCGCAGGCCATACTCGCCCAGGCACACGTAGTAGTAGATCCAGCTTCCCTCGGCGAGCTCGAGGTTGTGGTCGACCGTCGAGCCGTTGCCGTTCGGGTTCCACACCTCGAACGGCCCGGTGCCGCCCTCGAGCCAGTACACCGCGACCGCCGAGTGGCCGTCGGCGAGCTTGTCGTCGACGTACAGATGCTCGCCCAATGAGACGAACCGGGCCTGCCCGGCGCAACCGCTCGGGGTGCACCGGGAGCTGTCGGCGACCGCGGACGGGCCGCTCAGCATGAACCCGATCACCATCAACAACACGGCAGCCAGGCCGCCTCGCCGAAGTCTCCCCATGGCTTTCGACCCTACGGTTGCTCCTCAACCAACAACCACGCCCGGATGGCCGAACCTTCACCTCCCCCTTCCGCGCACTTGGGGAGCTTCAGTCGCGACTGCTGCAACTGAAGCTCCCCAAGTGCGCGGGAAAAGGGTTAGCTCGAGTCGCGGACGATGAGGTGGGTGGGCAGGATCGCGGACAGCTCGCCGATGGGCTCGCCGCTGATCCGGGCCAGCAGCAGGCGCGTCATGCGTTGACCCATCTCCTCGACCGGCTGGTGGACGGTGGACAGCGGCGGGTCGGTGTGCGGGCCGACCGGCGAGTCGTCGAAGCCGACGACCGCGACATCGTCGGGAATGCGGCGACCGGATTCCTTGATGATCCGCATGGCACCGAGCGCCATCGGGTCCGACGCGGCGAAGACGGCGTCGATGTCACCGCGCCGGTCCAGCAGGTCGGCCATGGCGGCGGCGCCGCTGGACTCGCTGAAGTCGCCGTAGCCGACGAGTTCCTCGGACACCTTGACCCCGGCCGCATCGAGGGCGTCACGGTAGCCCTCGAGGCGGTAGACGCCGGCTGTCATGTCGAGCGGCCCGGCCAGGGTTGAGATCGTGCGGCGGCCGGTGTCGAGCAGGTGCTCGACGGCCCGCCGGGCCCCGCCACGATTGTCGACGTCGACGAAGCTGACCGGGGACAGGCCGACCGGCACGCCGCCGAGCACGGTCGGCAGGCCGGCCGCCTCGAGCTTGTCCGGCAGCGGGTCGTCGCCGTGCAGGGAGATCAGCAGCACGCCGTCGACGTGCTGGCCGGTCAGGTACTGGGCGAGGCGGATGCGCTCGTCCCGGGACCGGGCGAAGGTGAGCAGCAGTTGCAGGCCGGTATCGGCAAGCGCGGCCGTCACCCCTCGGATGATCTTGGCGAAGAACGGCTCGGCGAAGATGCGCTCCTCGGACTCGGAGACGACCAGGGCGATGGAGTCGGTTCGCCGGGTGACCAGGGCGCGGGCGGCCCGGTTGGGCACGTAGCCGAGCTCGTCGATCGCCCGGAGCACCGCCTCCTTGGCCGCTTCGCTCACCTTCGGCGAGCCGTTGACCACCCTGGAGACCGTGCCGCGGCCGACGCCGGCGCGGGCCGCCACGGCCTCCAGGGTCGGCCGCCGGTCGGCCGGTGCTCGCGGGCTCTGGCTCACGTCGCTCATTCTGGCAAGGGGCCCGGGGCCGGCAGACCGCCCCGCCGGATGACGCCCGCGTACCAGTGCGCGCTGTCCTTGAGAATCCGCCGCTGCGTGGCGAAATCGACGTAGACCAGGCCGAAGCGCTTGGAGTACCCCCAGGCCCATTCGAAGTTGTCCAGCAGCGACCAGGCGAAGTAACCGCGCAGCGGCACCCCGGCGGTGATCGCGTCGTGGCAGGCCCGAAGGTGGGCATCGAGGTAGGCGACCCGCTGCGGATCGCGCACGGTGCCGTTCTCCCCGGCATACACGTCGTCGAACGCGGCGCCGTTCTCGGTGACGTACAGCGGCACCTGCGGGTAGTCGCGGCGCAGCCGTTCGAGCACCTGGCGCAGGCCGGGCGGCTCGATCTCCCAGCCCATGCTCGTGACCGGGCGGCCGGTGCCGAGGAACCGGACGTGCTCGCTGCCGACCCACGGCGAGGCACCTACCACCGGGGAGGACGGCGCCAGCCGCTGCAACGTGTCGGCCCGGCCGGACACCGTGAACGGGCTGTAGTAGTTGATCCCAAGGAGATCCGGGCGCACCCCGATCACTGCCAGGTCCTGATCGTGGACGTGCCCGAAGTCGGTGATCGCGCCGACGTCGGCGATCAGGTCGGTGGGGTAGCGGCCATACATCAGGGGGTCGAGGAACAGCCGGTTCTGCAGGCCGTCGATCCGCCGAGCGGCGTCGACGTCGGCTTCGGCGTCGCTGGCGGGGGCGACCGGGTACAGGTTGACCGCCAGGCCGATCCGGTTCTCCGGCCGCTGGGTACTCATCTCGGCAGCCGCGAGGCCGTGCGCAAGCAGCAGGTGGTGCGCGGCCCGCAGCGCCGACGCGGGCTCTCGCCGGCCGGGGGCGTGCTCGCCGGAGGCGTAGCCGGCGAAGGCGGCGCACCACGGCTCGTTGACGGTGGCCCAGTCGTGCACCCGGTCGCCGATCGCGGCGTGGACCGCGGCCGCGTACTCGGCGAACCGGTAGGCGGTTTCCCGCTCCGGCCAGCCGCCGCGGTCCTCCAACTCCTGCGGCAGGTCCCAGTGATACAGCGTCGGCCACGGCTGGATGCCGGCGGTCAGCAGCTCGTCGACCAGGCGGCGGTAGAAGTCGAGCCCGAGCTGGCTGGCCGGGCCGGTGCCGGTCGGCTGCACCCTGGTCCACGCGATGGAGAACCGGTAGGCGGACAGCCCGAGGCTCGACATCAGCGCGACGTCCTCGCGGTAGCGGTGGTAGTGGTCCACCGCGACGTCGCCGGTGTCGCCGCCGAGCACCCGGCCCGGGGTGTGGCTGAAGGTGTCCCAGATCGACCGGGTGCGGCCGTCGACGCCGACGGCGCCCTCGATCTGGTACGCGGCGGTCGCCGCTCCCCACACGAACCCGACCGGGAACTGCAGGTCGGCCTGAACCGCCGCCTGCGAAGGTGACGACGCCTTTGATGACAGCGCCTTTGACGACAGCGCCTTTGATGACGACGCCTTTGATGAGGACTGTGTGGTCACGCCTTTATCGCCCCTTCCATGATGCCACCGATGATCTGGCGGCCGAATACGATGAACACGGCGAGCAACGGCAGGGTGGCGATCGCCGTTCCGGTGAACATGAGCGTGTAGTCGTTGTGGTAGGCGGTCGCGAGCTGGTTGATGGACAGCTGCACGGTCGGGTTGTCCGGGTTGAGCACCGCGAGCGGCCACATGAACTCGTTCCAGGTCTGCATGAACGTGAACAGCGCGAGCACCGCTATCGCCGGCCGGACCGCCGGCAGCACGACGCTGAAATAGATCCGCAACGTCGAGCAGCCGTCCACCCTGGCCGCGTCGATCAGCTCGTCGGGAACGGCCTGCGCGGCGTACTGGCGCATCATGAAGACGCCGAACCCGGTGACCAGAAACGGCACGATCACCGACTGGAGCTCGCCGTTCCAGCCGAGCTCGACCATCAGCATGTAGAGCGGGATGATCCCCATCTGGGTCGGGATCATCATCGTCGCGATGATCACCAGCAGCAGCGCGTTGCGGCCGCGGAACCGCAGCTTGGCGAAGGCGAACCCGGCCAGCGAGCAGAAGAACACCGTCGAGACCGTGACCGCCGCGGCCGCGATCGCCGAGTTCGCCAGGCCCAGCAGGAAATGCGCCGACTCGGTCCGCAGCAGCCGGTCCACGTTCTCGTCGAAGTTCGACCCGGGGGTCAGCGGCGGCGGGACGTCGCCGACCACATCGTTGGACCGGGTCGCGACGATGACCATCCAGTAGATCGGGAAGACCGACAGCGCCAGCGCCATCACGAGCATCAGGTAGGTCAGCGGGCTGGCCTGCCAGAGCGCGCTGCCGGCCCGTCGCCCATGGGCGTGCGCCCTGGGTGCCGGTGCCACCGTCATGACGGCCATCGGCGGGTCACCCCCTTCTCACTTGGTCGAGCTGATCCGGCGCACGATCAGGAAATTGATCACCGAACACACCAGGATCAGCAGGAAAAGCATCCAGGCGATCGTCGCCCCGTAGCCGTAGTCGTTTCGCCGGAACGCGTTTTCGAACATGTAGAGCGTCACCGTCTGGAACTGGCCGAGCGAGCCGCCGTAGAACTGCCCGCTGCCGAACAGCAACGGCTCGACGAACAGCTGCAGGCCACCGATCGTGGAGATGATCGCGGTGAAGATAATTGTCGGTCGCAGCAGCGGAACCGTGATCATCCAGAACTGCCGGCTCCGCGACGCGCCGTCGATCGCCGCGGATTCGTACAGGTCGTTCGGGATCGCCTGCATCGCCGCCAGGTAGATGAGTGCGTTGTAGCCGGTCCAGCGCCAGTCGACCATCGCCGAGATCGCGATCCAGGACGACCACTTGTACGCCTGCCAGTCGATGTTCTCGACCCCGGCCATGCCGAGCAGCCAGTTGACCATCCCGTAGTCCCGGCCGAACAGCTGGGTGAACACGATCGCCACCGCCAGCGTCGAGGTCACCAGCGGCGCCAGCATGCCAAGCCGGTAGACCAGGCTTCCCCGCAGCCGCCGGTTCAGCGCGTTGGCCAGCAGCAGCGCCAGCAGCAGTTGCGGAACCGTGGCGATCACGAAGATGCCGATCGTGTTGACCACCGAGTTCCAGAACGACGAGTCCTCCAGGATCAGCCGGTAGTTGTCCAGGCCGGCGAACTGGCGGTCGCCGACCAGCTCCCAGTCGTGCAGCGACACCCAGAACGTGTAGAGCAGCGGGAACAGCCCGAAGATCGCGAACAGCACGAAGAACGGCGCGATG
>DASSUA010000626.1:0-2811 GCA_035707525.1 Pseudonocardiaceae bacterium | reverse complement strand
CGGTGGCCCACGCGCCGTGCCGGTGGTGTCGGTGGTCGCGGGGAATGCTGCGTCAGCCGACGTCGCGACGGCGGAAGCCGGCCAGCCCTGCGGCGATGAGCGACCCGGCCA
Source organism: Pseudonocardiaceae bacterium (assembly GCA_035707525.1). Lineage (GTDB taxonomy): Bacteria > Actinomycetota > Actinomycetes > Mycobacteriales > Pseudonocardiaceae > DASSUA01. Next base: position 2,700 of record DASSUA010000626.1, on the reverse strand, counting down.
CGATGGTGAGCGCGATCATCGGGGCCGTGGTGAACTCCGCGCCTGGAAGCTTGGGCACGTGGGCGTACGGTGACACGTCCAGCACCCACTGGTCGAGCTCGAGCAGCGGACCGACCTCGGCGAGCAGCAGGAACCCGACGAGCGCCACCCAGCCGGCCGCGACCAGACGCGGCGCGAACCCGAAGGCGGCGACGACGATCCCGGTGAGCACCCAGGCGGCGGGCAACTGCACGAGCGCGCCACCGAGCACCCGGCCGGCCTGGCTCAGGTCGCCCGTTTGCGCGCCGTGCGCCAGCCCCGCCCCGGTCCCCATTGCCACCATGAGCAGCGTCGTGCCGAGGATCGCGATCGTGATGTGGCTGGCGGCCCAGCGAATCCGGCTGACGGCGGTGGCGAGCAGCGGTTCGGCGTGCAGCGCCGTCTCCTCGGCACGCAGTCGCATGGCTGCCTGAATCCCGTACGCGGAGGCGGCGATGCCGACCATGCCGAGCATCGCGGCGAGGTAGGCGTCGACGAGTCCCTGCTCGCCGCCCAGCTTCGCCAGCACCTCCCGGAACTGCGGGCTGTCGAAGAAGTCGCCGACGTTGGAGGCGATGTTGCCGAAGAGCAGGCCGGCGAAGGTGAACCCGATGACCCAGCCGAGCAGCACGCCGCGCTGCAACCGCCAGGCCAGCGCGAGCGAGCTGCGCAGGCTCCGTGCGGCCGTTGCCGGACCGGCCCGGTCCGGCACCAGACCGGCGCCGAGATCGGGGCGCGCCGCCAGGGCGTAGGCCACCGTGGCAGCCAGCACGGCGAAGCCGACCACGACCAGCAGCACCCACCAGCGGTTGCCGGCGTAGGGCCGGAACTGCTGGGCCCAGCCGATCGGCGACAGCCAGGTCAGCCAGCTCGGGCCGGTCACCTCGACGGTGTCACCGACGGCCCGCAGCACGTACACGACGCCTACCACCGCGGCACCGATGGCCGTGGCGGTGCGGGCGCTGCGGGTCAGCTGCGCGACCACGGCCGCTATGGCCGAAAACGCGATGCCGACGCCGGCCCACGCCGCCCCGAACGCGAAGGACCCGTCAGCGGGCAGTCCGGTGGCGATCATCCCGAACGCGGCGAGCACACCGAGGAGCACGTTCGTGCCGGCCGCGACGAGCAGCGCCGCGGTCAGCGGCGCCAGCGGTCCCATGACCGTGGCACCGACCAGCTCGAGCCGCCCGGTCTCCTCCTCGGCGCGGGTGTGCCGCACCACCATGATGATGGCGAACACCGCCAGGATGGCGGCCATCGTGCCCAGCGGCTTCACGACCGCGAGCGAACCGACCGACGCCGAGTCGTAGATCCGGCCGTACAGCGCGACCAGCGACTGGTTGCGGTTCCAGCTTTCCGCCGTGCCCACCCACGACCCGTCCGTCGGGTACAGCCCGATCGTTCCCGCTGCGGCGCTCATCGCCATCAGCACGAACACGCCGAGCCACACCGGCAGCAGGACACGGTCGCGGCGCAGCGCGAGACGCACCAGAGCGCCGGTGCCGGTGAACGCCTTCATCACAACCTCGCCGGGGTCCGGGGCGCGGGTGCCTGGTCGCCGTAGTGCCGCAGGAACAGTTCCTCCAGCGTCGGTGGCCGGCTGATCAGGCTGCGCACGCCCGCCGAGTTCAGGTGCTTGAGCACGCTGTCGAGGTGTGCGGTGTCGACCTGGCAGCGCACGGTGTTCCCGTCGATGGCCAGGCCGTGCACGCCCGGCAGGTCCGTCAACCCGTCCGGTCGGCTCATCAACTCGGCGATGATCGACGTGTGGGTGAGGTGACGCAGCTGGGTGAGCGTGCCGGTCTCGACCGCCCGGCCCTTGCGAATGATGGTGACGCGGTCGCAGACCGCCTCGACCTCGCCGAGGATGTGGCTGGACAGCAGCACCGTGCGGCCGTGGCGCCGCTCCTCGGTGACGCAGTCGCGGAAGGCCGCCTCCATGAGCGGGTCGAGCCCAAGGGTCGGCTCGTCGAGCAGCAGCAGTTCGACCTCGGAGGCGAGCGCCGCGATCAGGGCCACCTTCTGCCGGTTTCCCGTCGAGTAGGAGCGGCCCTTCTTGCTCGGGTCCAGGTCGAAGCGCTCGATGAGCGACGCCCGGCGCTTCGGGTTCAGGCCGCCGCGCATCCTGCCGAGCAGGTCGATCACCTCGCCGCCGGTGAGGTTCGGCCAGAGGGTGACCTCGCCAGGCACGTAGGCGAGCCTGCGGTGCAGGTCGACCGCGTCCCGCCAGGGATCGCCGCCGAGCAGCCGCACGGTGCCGCTGTCGGCGTGCAGCAGGCCGAGAAGGATGCGCAGGGTGGTGGTCTTGCCGGCACCGTTCGGGCCGAGGAAGCCGTGCACCTCGCCGGCCGGGACGTCGAGGTGCAGGCCGTCGAGCGCGCGCGTCCGGCCGAACGACTTGTGCAGGTCGGACACGGAAATCGCCGTGGTCATGCTCCGAAGGCTAGGCTTGCGTTCACAATATCGTGAAGTGACTTAAGTCCCTTAACTGTGGACGGCGGCGCCCTCGGCCTCGAGGATCGCCCAGAGCTGCTTGACGTTGGCCGAGGCCAGCACGGCCAGCTGATCGTCGGGGATCGTGACCTCGTACGTCTCCTCCAGGTCGAGCAGCAGGCTCACCGTTGCCATCGAGCTGAGACCGTGCTCGGCCGGGTTCAGGTCCGGGGTGACCTGCTGCCCCTC
>DASSUA010000625.1:0-3877 GCA_035707525.1 Pseudonocardiaceae bacterium | reverse complement strand
TGCCGGACCTGGTCGTGATGGTGACGCCCTTCGGCCTGACCGTCGAGCCGCCCGTGACCCGCTGCCCGAGCGGGGTCGGGACGCCGCCGTAGTGGTAGTGGTACTGGCGCCCGCCGATGTAGAAGAACCCGCCGGTCAGGTAGCCGCCGCTGGTGTTGACGTAGGACTCGTCGCAGTTACGGTCCTCGACCACGACGTCGTCGTCGGCGACGCAGTAGGCCGTGACCTCGTCGGGCTGCGCGGCGGCGTACCAGATCGCCACGGCGGCCACCACGCCCGCGGTGACCCCGCCGCCGACCAGCAGCCGCTTGCGCCGCTTGCGTTGGCGCTCCTGGTCCTGCACCTGGAGCTGCTCGCGCCGTTGCTGGGCGACCTGCCTGGCCCGCTGCTCGCCGAGCGTGGGTGGCCGGGGGGCCGTCGTGCCGGGTTCCTGGTGGCGGATCTGCCCGCGTCGCCCGACCGGCTGCTCGGGCTCTGGCTCGGGCTTGGGCTCCCCCACCGGCTGGGTCGGCTCGTCTGGATCGGTCATCTGCGCATCACCCGCGCGCACCGTACAGGGATGGGATCGCCGCCGGCACCCAGATCCGAGTACCTGTTAGGCCGCACACATCTGCTGTAACCGGAACGAGACACTCGGGCCGCCGGCCGGCATTATTGGGCCCGCAATGTCTAACCAGAAGCCGCCGGCCAAGCAGAAGCCGAAGCCCAACCAGAAGCTGCCGAAGCAGCGCAAGCCTGCCCGCAAGCCGGCCCCCGCCAAGCAAGCCGGCCGGCCGGCCAGCGCGAAGCGGACACCCCGCGGCGCCAGGTTCGTCGGCCTCGGTGCCATCGCCGGTGCCATGCTGGCCCTGGCCGTGAGCACGGCGCTGTCTGCACAGGGCTTCAGCCTGCCGGGCGATTCGGCGAACGGCGAGCCGCAGGAAACGGCCTTCAGCGCACCCGCCGGGACGTGCCTGGACTGGACGAGCCCTGACGCCGGCGACGCGCGCACCGTCGACTGCGCGGGCGAGCATCTGTTCGAGGTCGTCGGCATCGCCGACCTCACCACGAGCTTCGGTCCGGCCGCCGCGTTCCCGACCGACCAGGGCTGGCAGAACGTCGTGCAGACGCAGTGCACCCCGCTCGCGGTCGAGTACCTCGGCGGGCGCTTCGACCCGTTCGGCCGGTTCGCCATCGGTGCCCTCAAGCCCAGCCCGCCGGGTTGGCGCGCCGGCGACCGCGCGCTGCACTGCGGGCTGCAGGTCAATGCCCGCTCCGGCGCCCTGTTCCACGTGCTGACCAGCGCAAAAATCACCGAGCAGGCCAACGTTCACCCGCCGGGAACGTGCCTGGGGATCGACGGCGTGGACGTCGGTGACCCGGTCGACTGCGCGCTGCCGCACGCGGTCGAGGTCGTCGGCAGTGCCGACCTGGCCGTGCTGCTGCCGGCGCCGGAGTATCCCGAGGAACCCAAGCAGGACGACGTGCTGGCCGGGGCGTGCCTGAAGCTCGCCGACGAGTACGCCGGCAAACCGGGTGTCGTCGCCGAGAAGAAGCTCACGGTCTTCTGGGACACCCTGAAGCCGCCGAGCTGGCAGGCCGGCACCCGCAAGGTCGACTGCAAGCTCGGCGCGCTGCTGCCGGACAAGTCCGGCTTCGCGCCGATCGTCGGGAGCGTTCGCGGCGCGGTGCAGATCGGCGCCGCGCCGGCCCCGCCGGCGGCGGTCACCGCCACCCCCGGCGCCCCGATCAACCTGCCGCCGCTGACCCTGCCGACCCTCCCACCGGCGACGCCGGCGCCCACCCCGCCCCCGCCCGCCCCGGCGCCGACCAGCGCGCCGCCGGGAACCGCCGCCCCGTCGCCGACCGGGGAACCCTGAGCGCATGGCCGTCGAGATGTCTGACCAGCGCTTCGAGGAGCTGGTGGGCGAGGCGCTCGACCTCGTGCCGGCCGAGCTCACCGCGGCGATGAGCAACGTCGTCGTGCTCGTCGCCGACCACCACCCGCAGGAGCACGGGCTGCTCGGGCTGTACGAGGGCGTCGCCCTGACCATGCGCGACACCAACTATGCGGGACTGCTGCCGGACCGCATCACGATCTTCCGCGAGCCGATCCTCGCCATGTGCCACACCGAGGAGCAGGTCATGGACGAGGTCGCGGTCACGGTCGTGCACGAGATCGCCCACCACTTCGGCATCGACGACGAGCGGTTGCACGAACTGGGCTGGGGCTGAGCTGGCTCTTAGGCCGTTGACCCCTCTTACGCGGCGGAACTTGGTAGCGGTTGAATGTCGCGCTACCTGGGTACAGGTGACCCACTACGTCCGGTAGTGGTTTCTTTCTGGTAAGGAGCACATTGATGCTAGCCATCATCGCCGCAGTGATCTTCGGCCTGTCGCTTCTGTTCGACCTCTTCGAGGTGACGGTCGGGGACGCGTTCGACGCACAGACCCTGCTGTTCGCCGGTCTGCTGTGTCTGGCGCTGCACCTCGCCGGCATCGGCACCTCCGCCAGGTGGCGTCGCCGCTAGCGGTCAGCCTGGCTAGTCCTGGGGACGGACCGTTACGCCGTCCCAACTCATGCACCGCCAGCCGGCGCCGTCCGCCTCCAGCACGACGGCGCCGGCGTTGGGCACCAGGTGTGCATCCGCGAACAAACTGTCCACATTGGACGCTAAAGTCCTGGCCACGAGCCGGATCGCGGCGCTGTGGCTGACCAGTGCGGCCGTCTCGTTCTCAGCGTGGTCCACCCTGATCTTGTCGACGACCGGCAGGAACCGGTCCAGCAGGTCACGCCCGGACTCCCCGCCGGGCACCGGGACGTCGAGGTTGCCCGCGTGCCAGGACCGGTAGACCGCGATCAGCCGCTCGACCGCCGGCAGGTCGGCGCGCCCCTCCAGGTCCCCGACGTCCACCTCGTGCAGGCCGTCACGCACGGTCACCTCCAGGCCGTGCACTTCGGCGACCGCCTGTGCGGTCTGCCTGGCCCGCAGCGCCACCGACGCGTAGACCGCCGCCAGCGGCTCACCGGCCAACCGCCTGGCCAACCGGGCCGCCTGCCGCACGCCCTCGGCGTTGAGCGGCGGGCCGGGCGGCCTCGAGTCGAGCACGTGCCTGACGTTGGAATCGGTCTCGGCGTGCCTGATCAGCACCAGCCTCACCGGTCACGCCCCACGGCCGGACCGCACGTCGGCGAGCCACGCCTGCGCTTGGCGCTCCTGGTCGCCCGGGGCCGGCTCCGGCGGGGAGCCGGCCGCCCGCGGGTACGAGCCGAGGAACCGCACCCCGACACCCTTACGATGCACCGCGACCAGCACCTCACCGATCCGGGCGTCGGCGATGTGCCCGTCGCAGTCCAGGAAGAACCGGTACTCGCCAAGGCGTCCCTTGGTCGGCCTGGACTCGATGCGGCTCAGGTTGATCCCCCGGACCGCGAACTCGGCCAGCACCTCCATCAGCGCCCCGCTGCGGTCCTCGGTCACCGCGACCAGCGACGTGCGGTCCGAGCCCGTGGGTGCCAGCAGCTCCCCCGGCGGGCGCACCAGCAGGAACCTGGTCAACGCGTCGCGGTCGGCCACCCCCATGGCCAGCGCCTGCAGCGGATAGTGCTCGGCGGCTACCGGCGCGGTCACCGCCGCGTCCACCTCGCCGGCCTCGACCGCCATCGCCGCCGCCGCCGTCGAGTACGCCGGCACCATCGTCGCGTCCGGCAGGTTCGCCGACAGCCAGCCCTTCACCTGGGCGGCCGCGTGCGGGTGCGTGGAGACCGTCCGAACCTCGCCCGCCCTCATGCCGGGCCTTACCAGCACCGCGAACCGCACCGGCAGCACCACCTCCCGCACCGCCACCAGCGGGGCGCCGTCGGCCAGGCCGTCCAGCGTCGCCGTCACCGAACCCT
>DASSUA010000624.1:0-2205 GCA_035707525.1 Pseudonocardiaceae bacterium | reverse complement strand
GTCCGGATGCCAGCCCGAGGCGAACGACACGCCCACCCGGCCGCCGGAGATGTTGTCGATGACCGCCCAGTCCTCGGCCACCCGGATCGGGTCGTGCAGCGGCAGCACGACGCTGCCCGCCCGGATCCCGATCCGCGTGGTCGCCGCAGCGAGCGCGGCGCTGGTGGCGGTCGGGTTCGGATAGAGCCCGCCGAACGAGTGGAAGTGGCGCTCGGGCGTCCACACCGCGGCGAACCCGCGGCGGTCGGCCAGCCGGACCCCGTCGAGCAGCAGCTGGTACTTGGAACCGGCCAGCTCGTCCTCCTCGTTGGCGAAGTACGAAAGGCTGATCTGCAGCCCCCGATGACGGCGCTGTGGTGGCGCGACCCAGCGCGGCAACGCGGGCTCGGCGATGTGGAACCGATGACCCCCGGGCTCGCCCACCACCGCCGGCCTAGGCGGCGCCTGCTCGAAGCGGAGCCCCGAGACCCGTGTCTCGGGGCGCTGGACCGCCCCGGCGAGCAAGGTCCGGAACTGGTCGAACAGGGCCACCGCGGTGCCCGCCTCGAACAGCTCGTCCGCGTACTCGACGCCGCCGGTGTAGCCGTCCGGGGACTGCGCGAGCATCAGGGTCACCGCGGCCAGGGTCGCCCCGAACATCGCTGGTGCGTCGCGCACCGGCCACAGCCGCCAGGTGGCGCCCGGCAGCTTCTCCTCGTGCGGCAGCTCCGCGTGGAGCACGAACGCCGCATCCAGAAGGCGTCCGGCCCCGACGGTGGCCAGCGCCTCGTACGGCACGTCCGGGTGGGCGTACGCGGCGAGCAGGGTCTGCTGCAACTGCCGCACCAGCGAGACGAACCGCGGGTCGCCGCGCAGGTCGGCCCGCAGCGGCAGCGCGTGGGCGACGTAGCCCACCAGCGGCTCCAGCTCCGGCCGGTCGCGGTTGCCGAACGGTACGCCGACAACGATGTCGTCCGCGCCGGTGACCCGGCCCAGCAATGCGACGTACGCGGCGAGCAGCGTGACGAACGGGGTGACCCTGGCCCGCCGGCTGAACGCGAGGACCTGGTCGGAGAGGTCCGCCGGGAGTGCCACGTCCACCTGAGCGCCCCGGGCCCGGGACTGGCCGCCGGTCCCCGGGTGGTCGGTGGGCAGGGGCAGCGGCGCCGGTGAGTCGGCGAGCCGGTCCCGCCAGTACGCCCGCTGCCGGTCCAGCGCCCCGGAGCCCAGCAGCTGCCGCTGCCAGGCCGCGAAGTCGGCGTACTGGATCGCCAGCGGCGGCAAGAGCGCGGCCTCCTCGCCGCTGAGCTGCGCGCCGCCGTCGGGCCCGGTCCCACCGCCAGCGGGCCCGGGCCCGCTGGCGAGCGCGCGGTAGCAGGCGGCGATCTCGCGCACCAGGATCACCAGCGACAGCGTGTCGCAGACAACGTGGTGCACGGTGAGCAGCAGCACGTGCCGGGTCGCGGCGAGCCGCAGCAGCCGTACCCGCAGTGGGGAGACCGAAAGGTCCAGTGGGCGGGCCGGTTCGGCGCGCGCGACCGCCTGCGCCTCCTCCTCGCCGCCGGCGGTCTCCACGTACTCGATCGTCTCCGTACAGGTGGGGGCGGTACGGGCGGTCCAGCCCCGGCCCGGATCGAGGTGGAAGGTGGTACGCATGGTCTCGTGCCGGTCGGCCACCGCGCGGACAGCCCGCTCGATTACGGCCCGGTCGAGGTCGCCGTCGATCGCCACCGCGACCGGCATCACCAGCGCGGGGTTTCCTGGATCGGCCGCCTCCAGGGTGAGCGTGCGCTCCTGCACCACCGACAGCGGCACCGACGGCCCGCGCGGCACCGGCCGGATCGGCGGCAGGTCGTGGCCGCCGGCGGCCTCCGCCCGCCCGGCCCGCGCCCCATCGCCGGTCAAGGTGCGGATCCGGTCGGCCAGGCCGGAGACCGTGGGTGCGTCGAACAGCGCGCTGAGCGGGATCGGGGCGGCGAAGACCTCCCGCAGCCGGGTGAGCAGCTGGGCCGCTGTCAGCGAGTTGCCGCCCAGATCGAGGAAGCTGTCGTGCACCCCGAACGTGTCGGTGCCCAGCCGCTCCCGCCAGATCTCGAAGATCTTCCGCTCCACCTCGTCGCGCGGCCCATCCTCGCGCGCCGCCCCCAGCGCCGCCGGCTCGGCCGGTACTGGCTCAGCCGGTGCCACCGCCCCCGGCTCGCGCAGCGCCACCGGCTCGGCCCCATT
>DASSUA010000623.1:0-2068 GCA_035707525.1 Pseudonocardiaceae bacterium | reverse complement strand
CCGCAGCTCAGCGCCGACCAGGCAGGCCACCTTGCCGACCAGGCAGGCCAACGCCGACCAGGCAGGTCAACACCGACCAGGCAGGCCAACACCGACCAGGCAGGCCAACTTGGTGGCACCGGCCGGCTCGCCGGCACACTGGAACTGTGACGGTGCCACTGGCGTGGCTGGCTCGGGGCGAGGCGGGTATGCCGGCCGACCAGTCCTGGCTGGCCGAAGGCGAGGCGGCCAGGGCGGCCGGCATGCGGTTCACCAAGCGCCGCACCGAGTACCTGCTGCGCCGGTGGGCCGCCAAGCACGCCGTCGCCGCCGCGACCGGGCGGCCGGCGGATCCGCCGGCGTTGCTGGCGCGCATCGAGGTGCGAAACGCGGTCACGGGGGCGCCGCTGGTGTGGGTCGACGGCCTGCGCACGGGGCTCGGGATCTCGCTTACCGACCGCGCCGGCTGGGCGGTGTGCCTGGTCTCCGGCCGGTCCGGGCCGGTCGGCTGCGACCTGGAGCTGGTCGAGCCGCGCAGCGCCGGGTTCGTGCGCGACTTTCTCACCGACGCCGAGCAGGCCCTGGTTGCGGCGGCCGGTTCGGCGCAACTGCGGGACGAGCTGGCCAACCTGGTGTGGTCGGCGAAGGAGAGCGCGCTCAAGGTGCTGCGGACCGGGCTGCGAAGGGACACCAGGTCGGTCGAGGTGCGCCTGACCGAGCCGGCCTCCACGGTGGGCTCCTGGTCCGCGCTGGTGGTGCGCACGGCGGAGGGCCGCGAGCTCCCCGGCTGGTGGTGCCGGCACGGCCCCTTCGTGCTCACCGTCGCCTACGACGCACCCGCGCGGCCACCGGTCTCCCTGGAGGAGCCGGTCGCGCTCAGCTCGGCCGAGCCGGTCCACAGCTGGGTCGACCGTCCGGTGTGACGGTCCGCCGCCGCGCTCGTTCGGGCAAGGCCCCGCTCGAGCGCGTCCACCAGGTACGAACGAAGCTCGCTGGCCGGGATGATCCGGTCGACGGAGCCGACGGCGAGCGCCCGCTGGATGTTGTGGACGTTGTCGAACTCGGTGGCGACCTCGCCCAGCTTCTCGGCTCGCACCGCCTCGTGGGTCTCCTCGAAGGTGGCCCGCAGCCTGGCGTCGGGCCCGTCGCCCGCCGCTGCGAGCTGCTCGCGCAGGGCGACGACCCTGGGGTCGCGCTCGGTCCTGGCCTTGACCTCCCGGACGAACACCACGGCGGCCGCGGGCGCACCGCCGATGACGGAGGCGTAGGAGCCCTCGACCGCCGCGATCTCCAGCTCGTCGTTGAGCCGCTTGGAGAACACCACGAACGCGCCGCCGTGGTAGCGCGAGACGACCACGAACACGATCGGCCCGCGGAAGTTCGTCACCGCCCGGCCGATCTCCGCGCCGTACTCGAGCTGCCACCGGCGCATGGACTCCGGGGAGCCGTCGAAGCCCGACAGGTTGGCCAGCATGACGACGGGCCGGTTGCCGCTCGCGGCGTTCAGCGCCCTGGCGACCTTGCGGGAGGACTGCGGGAACAGCGTGCCCGAGCTCCATGCCGGCGGCCCGTCCGCCGGCACGAAGCCCCGCCTGGCGAGCGTGCGTGACTCCATCCCGAGCAGGCACACCGGGATGCCGCCGAGGTGGGCGTCCCAGACGACGGCCATCTCCGCGGCCCGCCACCGGCCCCACCGCTCGAGTGGGGTGGAGTCGGCGTCGACGACCGCCCGCATCAGCGAGCGGACGTCGAACGGCTTCTTGCGCTCCGGATTGGCGGTCGGCGAGAAGATGTCGCCGACCGAGGTGAAGTCGCCGCCGGCGTGCGGGGCCGTGCGGACGTCGCGGTCGACCGGGTCGGTGGTGCGGGCGCGGCGCGGGGAGCGCTCGCCCGGCACCACGTAGGTGTGCTCGTAGTGGCGCAGCAGGATCTCGCACGCCGCGGCCAGGTTGGGCGCCCAGTACTGGCCCTGCCCGTTCGGGCCCATGATCCGCTCGAAGCCACCGATGCCGAAGTTGTCCTCGGCCGACACCCCGCCCGAGAAGTCCAGCGCCTGCTTGCCGGTGAGCACCATCGCGCTCTGCGGGGT
>DASSUA010000622.1:0-2359 GCA_035707525.1 Pseudonocardiaceae bacterium | reverse complement strand
GGTCAAGCCGTTCAAGCCCAAGGAGCTCGTGGCCAGGATGCGGGCCCGGCTACGCCGGGGTGAGGATGTGACCCCGGAGCTGCTGACGATCGGGCCGAGCGGCAACCAGATCACCATCGACGTGCCGGCGCACACGGTGCTGCGCAACGGCGAGGAGGTCAAGCTCACTCCGCTGGAGTTCGACCTGCTGGTCGCGCTGGCCCGCAAGCCCCGCCAGGTGTTCACCCGCGAGCTGCTCCTCGAGCAGGTGTGGGGCTACCGGCACGCGGCCGACACCAGGCTGGTCAACGTCCACGTGCAGCGGCTGCGGTCGAAGGTCGAGCGCGATCCCGAGCACCCCGAGGTCGTGCTGACCGTGCGCGGCGTCGGTTACAAGGCGGGTCCTCCATGATGGGTCTCGTGAGGATCGGGTCGTCCAGATGAGAACGCCGGACACATGAGAACGCTGGCGGCGCCGGCTGCCGCGGCCGCCGCCGCGGCGTGGATGCGCGCGAGGCTCGATGCGGCCTCCGCGCTGTGGCGGCGTTCGTTGCAGCTGCGGGTGGTGACCAGCACGTTCGCGCTCTCGGCGGTCGTGCTGCTGGTGCTCGGTCTCGTGCTGCAGGCGCAGATCACCAACGGCCTGCTGGAGGCGCAGACCAAGGCCGCCCTGGAGCAGGCGCGCAACAGCCAGCGGATCGTCGAGGGCGAGCTCGCCGGCGTCGACCCGGCGACCGACGAGCTGACCGGCCGGCTCACCAACGCGCGCAACCGGCTGGCCAGCCGGCCTCAGGACGACAGCGGCGACAGCTCGGCGGCCGAGGCCGGCCTGTTCACCTCGGTCCTCATCGACGGCGGCGCCCGGCGCACGAGCGACTTCGCCGACCCGCCCTACAGCGGCCCGATCAACGAGGTGCCCGTCGAGCTGCGCGTCCCGGTCCAGCAGGGCAAGCTCGCCCACAAGATCGCCACCCTGCAGCGCAAGGACGGGCAGGTCACGGTGATCGCGGTCGGCATCCCGGTCACCAGCGCCGGCCGGCAGCTGCAGCTCTACCTGATGTTCCCGCTGTCGGCCCACCAGCAGACGCTGGCGCTGGTGCAGAACACCCTGCTGGCCGGCGGGGCGCTCTTGACCCTGCTGCTGGCCGGCATCGCCGGCCTGGTGACCAGGCAGGTCGTGCAGCCGGTCCGGCAGGCGGCGGAGGTCTCCGAGCGGTTCGCGTCCGGGCACCTCGACGAGCGCATGCCGGTCACCGGCGAGGACGACGTCGCCAGGCTCGCCGTGTCGTTCAACGGGATGGCCGGCAGCATCCAGCACCAGATCCACCAGCTGGAGGAGTTCGGCGCGCTGCAGCGCCGGTTCACCTCCGACGTCAGCCACGAGCTGCGCACGCCGCTGACGACCGTGCGGATGGCAGCCGACGTGCTGCACGCCGCCCGCCACGAGTTCCCGCCGGGCCTGCGCCGCTCGACCGAGCTGATGGTCGACGAGTTGGACCGCTTCGAGGTCCTGCTGGTCGACCTGCTGGAGATCAGCCGGTTGGACGCCGGCGTCGCCGACCTCGCCCTCGAGCAGGTCGACGTGCGCAGCCTGGTGCGCGGCGCCGTCGAGTCGATCAGCGGCGTGGCCGCCCCGAGCAACAGCTCGATCGAGCTGGTCGTGCCGGACGAGGAGCTGGAGGTCGAGGTCGACCCGAGGCGGTTCGGCCGGATCCTGCGCAACCTGCTGGTCAACGCGCTCGACCACGGCGAGGGCCGGCCGGTGCGGGTGCGCCTGGCCGGGGACTGCGACGCGATCGCGGTCGTCGTGCGCGACCACGGCATCGGGCTCGCCAAGGGCGAGGAGGAGCTGGTGTTCAACCGCTTCTGGCGGGCCGACCCGTCGCGTAACCGCCGCACCGGCGGAACCGGGCTGGGCCTGGCGATCAGCCTGGAGGACGCGCGCCTGCACGGCGGCTGGCTGCAGGCGTGGGGCCGGCCGGGAGAGGGCGCGGTCTTCCGGCTGACGCTGCCGCGCCGGCACGGCGCGACGCTGCGCGGCAGCCCCCTGCCGTTGCGACCCGACGAGCCTTCCCGCGCGACCGCGACGGTGTTACCGGCCGCCGGCAATGCGGCGGCCACGGACGGGCGTCCCCCCGTCGGCCCGGCGATCCCAGTTCCGGGGGAGGCGCGGTGAGGGTCCGAGGACGCAGTCACCACGTCGGCAGTGTCGGCCGTGTCGGCCGTGTCGGTGTCGTCGGCGCTGTCGGCATTCTGGTGCTCGCGGCCGGGCTTGTGGCCGGTTGCGCCGCGATCCCCGAGTCGACGCCGGTCGTGGTCGTCGACGAGTACCTCGGCGGCCCCCAGGCGCCCACCGTGCCGGCCCCGGTGCCCGGGCTGA
>DASSUA010000621.1:0-2046 GCA_035707525.1 Pseudonocardiaceae bacterium | reverse complement strand
CGTCCAGCTCCTGCATCTGGGCGTACGGGACGTTCGCCTCGGCGAGCAGGACGTTCATGTGGCCCGGCATCCGGCCGGCCACCGGGTGGATCGCGTAGGTGAGCTCCACGCCCCGCGACTCCAGCAGGTCCGCCAGCTCCCGTACCGCATGCTGCGCCTGCGCGGCGGCGAGCCCGTACCCGGGCACGACAACCACCTTCGAGGCGTACGCGAGCTGCAGCGCCGCGTCGTCCACGCCGATCTGGCGCACCCCGGCGCCCGGCCCGGCGGCCGCCACCGGCGCGTCGCCGGTGCCGAAGCCGCCGGCGATGATGGCGGTGACGGACCGGTTCATCGCCCGGGCCATCAGCCCGGTGAGGATCGCGCCGGAGGCGCCCACCAGCGCGCCGGCGACGACCAGCACGGTGTTGTCGATGACGAACCCGGCCATCGCCACCGCCGTACCGGTGCACGCGTTGAGCAGTGAGATGACGACCGGCATGTCGGCGCCGCCGATCGGCAGCACCATGGTGATCCCGAACCCGAGCGCGGCCACCGCCGCGACCAGCAGCACTGTCGTGTCCGCGGTGCCGGTCGCCAGGTACGTCCCGGCGGCCAGCGCGACCACGGCCAGCCCGGCGTTGAGCAGCCGGGCGCCCGGCCACACCAGCGGCCGGGCCGGCACGAGCCCGTGCAGCTTGCCCGCCGCGACCAGGGAACCGGAGAACGTCACCGCCCCGATCAGCACGTCCAGCGCGACCGGCACCGCGACCTGCGGGGCGATGCGCGTGCCCAGCTCCGACAGGCGGGTGATGTCGTGCAGGGCCACCAGCGCGGCAGCCCCGCCGCCCACCGCGTTGAAGAGGCTGACCAGCTCGGGCATGGCGGTCATCTGGACGGTACGGGCGATGTAGAGGCCGGCGAGCCCGCCGACGGCGGTTCCCGCGGCGAGGGTGAGCCAGCCGGCCCGGGTCACCGTGCCGGAGCCGGCGATGAGCGCGAGTGTGGCGGCTATGGCCGTGGCCATGCCGGCGGCGGAGAGCTGGTTGCCGCGCCGGGCGCGGGACGGGTGGTGCATCAGGTGCAGCCCGAGGACGAAGCAGGCGGCGGCGACCAGGTACGCCAGCCGCACGGTGGTGTCCAGCGCGCTCATGGCCTGGCCTCCTGCGATGGCGTCTCCTGCGACGGCGCCTGGTCAGCCGGGGACCGGCGCGGGCGGAACATCTGCAGCATCCGGTCGGTGACGACGTAGCCACCCACGACGTTCATGCCGGCGAACGCGGCCGCGAGGAAGCCGAGGACGTAGCCGAGCGGCGAGTGGGCGGTGACCGCGATGAGCATGGCTCCGGCCAGCACCACCCCGTGGATCGCGTTGGTCGCCGACATCAGCGGCGTGTGCAGCGTCGCCGGCACCTTCCCGATCACCTCGAGCCCGACCAGCAGGCCGAGCACGAACAAGCTGAGCGCGGTCAGCAGGGCGGCACTCACCGGAGACCACCTCCTTGGTCCAGCAGGGCGGCGATGACCGGGTGCACGACCCGGCCGGCGTGGGTGATGACGACCCCGGCCTGGATCTCGTCGGTGAGATCGATGGCCAGCTGCCCGTCGCGGACCAGGTGCGCCAGCAGGGCCGTGACGTTGCGGGAGTAGGCCGCCGACGCGGCGGTCGGCACGGTGCTGGCGAGCTCGGCGGCGCCGATGACGCTCACCCCGCCGGCCGAGACGACCGTGGCACCCGCTTGGGTCAGGGGGGTGTTGCCGCCGTACGGCCCGGCGGCGAGGTCCACGATGACCGAGCCGGGCGCCATGCCCTTGACCGCCTCCTCGGACACGAGCAGCGGCGGGCGGCGGCCGGGCACCTGGGCGGTGGTTATCACCACGTCGGAGGCTGCGACGTGCCGGGCCAGCGCGGTGCGCAGCGCAGCCTCCTCCCCATCGGCCAGCGCACGGGCGTACCCGCCCTCGGCACCGCCGTCCGCAGCAGCCAGGTCGAGCACGGTGGCCCCGACCGACCTCGCCTCCGCCCGCGACTCGGGCCGGATGTCGTACGCGCTGACCACCGCGCCG
>DASSUA010000620.1:0-4290 GCA_035707525.1 Pseudonocardiaceae bacterium | reverse complement strand
CGGCCGAGCCGGCAAACCCAGCACCGCCGGCCGAGCCGGCAAACCCAGCACCGCCGGCCGAGCCGGCAAACCCAGCACCGCCGGCCGAGCCGGCAAACCCAGCACCGCCGGCCGAGCCGGCAAGACTGGCACCGCCGGTGGAACCGGCAAACCCAGCACCGCCCGTCACCGCCAACACGTCCACGCCGGTACGCACGGTGCCCTCCGGCAGCGCCGCCGACAGCAGCTGATGCAACCAGCGCCGCGCGGCCACCACCACCGGCGCGCCGACCCGCCTGGTCACGGCGTCCTGGTCGGTCGCGAGCAGCAGCCGGCCCCGGCGGTCCCGCATGCCGGCCGGACCGGGAACAGCCATCGCCATCGTGCGGACCTCGGCGCCCACGCCCAGCTCGTCGAGCGCCAGCACGCCGTTGGGGAGCAGCCCGATGCCGGCGCCCGTCTCGCGCGGCCGGGGCGCCCGTTCGCACACCACGACCTCGTGCCCGGCCCGCTCGACCGCGATCGCCGCCGCCAGGCCGCCGAGACCGGCCCCCACCACGACCACCCGCATAGCGACGCTCCTCTACACTTGTAGAGTAATGACCCTACAGACGTAGAGGAGCAAGTTGCCAGATCGCCGGACCGAGATCCTGGACACCGCCCTCGACGTGCTGGCCGCGCACGGCCTTCGCGGGCTGACACACCGCGCGGTCGACCGCGCGGCCACCCTGCCGGCCGGCAGCACGTCGTACTACTTCCGGACCCGGGAGGCCCTGGTCAACGGGTGCGTGCGGCGGCTGCTCGAGCTCGACCGGGCCGACGTGCGCGCCCCCGAGGGGCCGGCGCCCGGGCTGGACCGGCTCGCCGACCTGGCGACCGAGGCGTGCGTGCGGATGGTGACGACCAACGCGAAGCGCACCCGGGCCCGCTACGAGCTCGCGCTGCACTCGATCCGCACGCCGGCGCTGCGCCGGGAGCTGGTCGAGGCCGGCGACCTGCTCCGTGACGGGATCGCCGAAGTGCTCGGCCGGCTGGGCGCCAGCGAACCGGCGCGGGCGGCCGAGGAGGTCGCCGCCGTGATGGACGGCCTGGTGTTCACCGCGCTGGTCCGCGGCCCGCGCGGCGGCGAGCAGCTGCGCCGGTGGCTGCGGCCGCAGCTGCACCGGGTGCTGGCCGCCCACCTGCCCGGCGATCCGCACTAGGCTGCCAGCCGTGGCCAGGGAGCTGCGGCGGGCGCTTCGAGTCGCCTATGAAGCGTGGGACGCCGAGGACTTCGACACCGCGGCCGGTGCACTGGCCGAGGTCGTGACGCTGCCCGGCGGCGATCAGCGACGGTACTGGTTCGATCTGGCCCTCGCGCACAAGTTCCGCAGGGACTGGTCCGCGGCCAGGTCGGCCGGGCTGGCGGCGGCCAGCCACGGGGTCAAGAGCGAGGGCGACCCGACGTGGTGGAACCTCGGGATCGCGGCGACCGCACTGCGGGACTGGGTGCTGGCCAGGCAGGCCTGGCGCGGCTACGGGATCGACTTCGACGAGGGGGACGGCCCGATCGACGCCGACCTCGGGCTCACCCCGATCCGGATCTCCGGCCGTTACGCCCCCGAGGTCGTCTGGGCCCGCCGGCTGTGCCCGGCGCGGGCCGAGCTGGTGAGCGTCCCGCTGCCGGACTCCGGACGGCACTGGGGCGAGGTCGTGCTGCACGACGGCGTGCCGAACGGCATGCGTCAGTGGGAGGGCCGCAGCTGCCCGGTGTTCGACGAGATCGAGCTGTTCGAACCGTCGGACACGCCGACGTTCTCGGTCCGGCTCGACGCCGCCAAGGACGACATCGAGGCGCTGATCGACCGGTTCCTGCACGCCGGCTGGGGCGTGGAGGACCTGGCCGACGTGCGGATGCTGTGCGCGTCGTGCAGCGAGGGCGATGTGGACGCCAGCCACGACCACGAGCGCGGCGAGGCCGGGCAGGTGCTGATCGCGGCGCCGTCCGACCGGGTCACCTCGACGCTCGCCGACTGGCGCTCGGTCGACCCGGCCGGACGGCACCACGGCGAGGTGGATCGGGTGCTGTAGCGAACCGCCCGTGTAGAACACTTGCCGCATGAGCGAACAGCGCGGCCGGGTCGAACAGCAGTACCGCATCGAGCACGACACGATGGGCGAGGTGCGGGTTCCGGCGCACGCTCTGTGGCGGGCCCAGACGCAGCGCGCCGTCGAGAACTTCCCGATCTCCGGCCGGGGCCTGGAGCGGGCCCAGATCCGGGCGCTCGGCCTGGTCAAGGGCGCCTGCGCGCGGGTGAACGGCAAGCTCGGCGTGCTGAGCGGGGAGCTTTCCGAGGCGATCGCCGAGGCCGCCGACGAGGTCGCGGCCGGCGGCCACGACGAGCACTTCCCGATCGACGTGTTCCAGACCGGCTCCGGCACCAGCTCGAACATGAACGCCAACGAGGTGATCGCCTCGCTCGCCGCGCGCCGGGGCGTCACGGCGCACCCCAACGACCACGTCAACGCGTCGCAGTCGTCCAACGACGTGTTCCCGACCACGATCCACCTGGCGGCCACCGAGGCCGTCGTGCGCGACGTGCTGCCGGCGCTCGAACGGCTCGCGGCGACGTTGCGCCGCAAGGAGGGCGAGTGGTCCGGGGTCGTCAAGTCCGGGCGCACCCACCTGATGGATGCCGTTCCGGTGACGCTCGGCCAGCAGGCCGGCGGCTGGGCCACCCAGGTCGAGTACGGCGCCGAGCGGCTGCGCGGCTGCCTCCCGCGGCTCGGGGAGCTGGCGATCGGCGGGTCCGCGGTCGGCAGCGGCCTCAACGTGCCCGACGGGTTCGGTGCCGCCGTGGCGGCCGAGCTGGCCGCGGCGACCGGCCTCGACACGCTGAGCGAGGCGCGCGACCACTTCGAGGCGCAGGCCGCCCGCGACGGGCTCGTCGAGTGCTCTGGCCAGCTGCGCACCGTCGCCGTCTCGCTCTACAAGATCGCCAACGACCTGCGCTGGATGGGCTCGGGACCGCGGGCCGGGCTCGCCGAGCTGCGGCTGCCCGACCTGCAGCCGGGCTCGTCGATCATGCCCGGCAAGGTCAACCCGGTGATCTGCGAGGCGACCATGATGGCGGTCGCCCAGGTGACCGGCAACGACGCCACGGTGGCCTTTGCCGGCTCGCAGGGCAATTTCGAACTCAACGTGATGATGCCGGTGATGGCCCGCAACATCCTGGAGAGCTGCCGGCTGCTCGCCGCGGTCGCCGCGCTGCTGGCCACCAAGGTGCTCGACGGCGCCGAACCCGACGCCGAGCGCTCACGGGAGTATGCCGAGTCGTCGCCGTCGATCGTGACCCCGCTCAACCGCCACCTCGGCTACGAGGAGGCGGCCGCGATCGCCAAGCAGGCGCTGGCCGAGCGCAAGACCATCCGCCAGGTCGTCATCGAACGCGGCCATGTGGCGGCCGGCCGGCTCACCGAGGCGCAGCTCGACGAGTCGCTCGACGTGCTGCGGATGACCGGCGCCGGCCGCCGCTAGCCGGGAGCTCAGACCTGAGCGTTTACCGCCTCGAGCCGCTTGCCGGTCTCCGGGTGGAAGACGTGCAGCTCTTCCGGGATCACGGCGACGGTCACCACCTGCCCGGCGTCCGGCGGCGTGCGGGCGTCGACGCGGGCGATGTACCGCTCGGAGCCGGCGCCGGCGTCGGACGAGCCGTACATGTAGGCGTCCGCGCCAAGCTCCTCGACCAGCTCGACCGTCAGCTTGAGGCCCTCCTCGCCGGAGGGCACCAGGCGCAGCGACTCCGGCCGCACGCCGAGCGTCACCTGGCTCACGTCGGCCTGGCGGGCGGCGGACATGGTCTCGCGCGGCAGCGGCACGACGTAGTCGCCGAGCTGGGCGCCGTTCTCGGTGAGCGGAACGGTCTTGAGGTTCATCGCCGGCGATCCGATGAAGCCGGCGACGAACGCGTTGTTCGGCCGCTCGTACAGTGCCCGCGGCGTGTCGACCTGCATGAGGATGCCGTCCTGCAGCACCGCCACGCGCTGGCCCATCGTCATGGCCTCGACCTGGTCGTGGGTGACGTAGATGGTCGTGGTGCCCAGCCGTCGCTGCAGCGCGGCGATGTTGGCCCTGGTCTCGACGCGCAGCTTGGCGTCCAGGTTCGACAGCGGCTCGTCCATCAGGAACACCTTCGGCTCGCGCACGATCGCACGGCCCATCGCCACCCGCTGCCGCTGACCGCCGGAGAGCGCCCGCGGCTTGCGGTCGAGGAACTTGGTCAGGTCGAGCATCCTGGCCGCCTCGGCGACCTTCTCCTGGATCTGCGGCTT
>DASSUA010000619.1:0-6186 GCA_035707525.1 Pseudonocardiaceae bacterium | reverse complement strand
TGATTCGGGAGGAGTCAATAGCGGAGCTATTGGCGACGACGACAACGCCGCCAGCGGGCACCTGGGCGCGGCCGGACCCGGTGAAGGTTCGTGGACACCGCACTAGGGTTTGCGGGCATGGAGACCGTGCTGGTCGTCGTGCTCGGTGCGCTGCTGCTGGTCGCGATCGGCCTCATCGTCAGCTACAACCGGTTCGTCAGCCAGCGCAACATGATCGACGAATCCTGGCGGCAGGTCGACGTCGAACTGCAGCGCCGCCACGACCTGATCCCCAACCTGGTCGAGAGCGTCAAGGCCTCGGCCCGGTTCGAGCAGTCGACCCTGCGGCAGGTCGTGCAGGCGCGCGCGGAGGCGATCGCGGCGCGGGAGGCCCCCGAGGTCGGGCACGCCCAGCAGGGCGCGGCCGAGCAGCAGCTCTCCGGGGCACTGCGCGGGTTCTTCGCCGTCGCCGAGAGCTACCCCGAGCTGAGGTCCAGCCAGAACTTCCTGGCGCTGCAGGAGCAGCTCGCCGAGACCGAGGACCGGATCGCCGCCGGCCGGCGGTTCTACAACGGCAACGTGCGCGCCTTCAACACCAGGATCGGCCAGTTCCCGTCGAGTGCGATCGCCGGCATGTTCAAGTTCCGGCCGGCCGAGTACTTCGAGGTCGACGAGCCCGACGTGCGCGCGACGCCGTCGCTGGCCGGCGCGTTCGAGGACATGGAGACCCCGCCAATGGGGCAGCCGCTGGCGCCTCCGCCACCCCAGCAGCAGGTGCAGCCCCCGCACGCCCCGCAGCCCCCGGCCTGACTCCACCCCGTTTCCCCCAACTCCCACTTGGGGAGCTTCAGTTCCACAGTTGGAACTCAAGCTCCCCAAGTGCGCGGGGGAGGGCGGGTGCGCGGGGGGACGGCGGGTGCGCGGGGAGGGCGGGTGCGCGGGGAGGGCGGGGAGTTACGGTGACGGTGTGGTCTACCGGGTGCTCGCCGACGCGACCATGATCGTGCACTTCGCTTTCGTGGTGTACGTGGTGGTCGGCGGCTTCCTGGCCTGGCGGTGGCCGCGCACGATCGTGCTGCACCTGTTCGCGGCCGGATGGGGCCTGGTGATCAGCGTGTTCTCGCTCGCGTGCCCGCTGACCCCGATCGAGGACCGGCTGCGGCGGCTGGCCGGCGAGGAGGGCCTGCCTGGGGGGTTCATCGACACCTACATCGAGGGGGTGCTGTACCCGGAGCGGTTCGTCGACGAGGTGCGGCTGGCGGTTGCGGTCGTGGTGCTGGTTTCGTGGGTGGGCCTGCTGGTGCGCCGGCACCGGCGGGCGAGCGCCGGAGTCGCCGCATGACCGACGACCTCGGCGCCGCATGGCGCCGGCTCGCGGCCGACCGGCGGGTCGTGCTGCTCGACGGGTTCCACCCGGTCAAGCACGCCCTGCGGTTCGGGGCCGACGTGCCGCTCGTGGTCACCTCCGACCGCACCGCGATGCTCGCGCTCGCCGGCCGGCTTGCCCCCGACCTCGTCGAGCGGCTCGACCGGACGGCCAGGCAGGCGAGCGAACCGGCCCTGCGCGGCCTGACCGGCACCAGGCAGCACACCAACGTGGCCGCGCTGGCCAGGCGGCCCACGTTCCGGCCAGCCGTCACGCCGCAAAAGGGTCCGACCGTGCTGCTCGTGGAGCCCAGACACCTGGGCAACGTCGGCGCGGTCGTGCGGGTCGCCGCCGGACTGGGCGCCGCCGCCGTGCTGACGACCGGCACGGTGGACCCGTGGCACCCGGACGCCATCCGGGGCAGCGCCGGGCTGCACTTCGCGGTTCCCACCGGGCGCATCGACGGCGCGGAGCTGGCGCAAATGCCCGGGCCGCTGCTCGCGGTCGACCCGCGCGGCCGGGACGCCAGCGAGCTGAAGATCCGCGACGACGCCGTGCTCGCGTTCGGATCGGAGCGCAGCGGCCTGCCGCCCGCCGTGTGCGAACGCGCCGAACACATCGTCTCGATCCCCATGCGGGCGGGCGTGTCCAGCTACAACCTGGCGACCTCGGTGGCGATGCTGCTGTACCAGTGGGCGTTGCGAGCTGGAGGCGGGCGGTGAGCCTGTGGGCGGCGAGGGCCCGCAGCGCCGAGCGGGCCGTGCACGCCAGGCACGTGCGCCGGTTGTGGCTGCAGCCCGGCACCCTGCTCGGCGTCGTGGCGTGGCCGTCCAGCCGGTGGCAGCGGCTGCACCTTGGCCGCTGGCACTACTGGTGGCAGGCCCACCTGCTCGACTGCGCGCTCGACGCCTACCTGCGCGGTCCGTCGCCCAGGCGCCGCGCGGTCGTGGAGCGGCTCGCCCGCGGCGTGCGGGTGCGGAATCTGCGCCGCGGCTGGCTCAACAGCTTCTACGACGACGTCGCCTGGCTAGGGCTCGCCCTGCAGCGGGCCTCGGCGGCGGCCGGCGTGCACCATCACGGAGCGGTCGCCTGCATCCGTGAGCGGTTGCGCTCCGGCTGGTCCGACGCCGGCAGTGGCGGGATCTGGTGGTACATCGGCTCGGACTTCAAGAACGCCCCGGCCAACGGCCCCGCCGCGATCCTGCTTGCCCGCTGCGGCGACACCGACAGCGCGGTGCGCATCGCGGAGTGGATCGAGGACTGCCTGGTCGACCCGCTCAGCGGCCTGGTCTGGGACGGCGTGCGGGTCGGCAGCGACGGCTCGGTGCACACGGTGGAGAAGCGGACCTACACCTACTGCCAGGGGGTTTACCTGGGTGCGTGCGTCGAGCTGGCCCGCAGCACCGGGGACGCCGAGTGGGCCCGGCGGGCCCGGCGGACGATCGCGGCGGTCAACACGGTGATGACCAACGTCGACGGCGTCCTGCGCACCCACGGCCGAGGCGACGGCGGGCTGTTCACCGGCATCCTGGCGCGTTACCTCGCCCAGGCCGCGCTGCGCCTGCCCGGCGAGTCGCAGGCCGACCGGATCGCCAGGCAGACCGCCGCCGACCTGGTCCTGACCAGCGCGACGGCGGCGTGGCGGCACCGGTCGGTTGCGGCCGGCGGGCCGCTGTTCGGCGCGGACTGGTCGGTTCCGGCGCCGCCGGCGGTCCTGGGCGGGACGGGCGGCGCCGGCGGGCGGGACCTGTCGGTTCAGCTGTCCGGCTGGATGCTGTGCGAGGCGGCGGCGTTCATCGAACGCCAGCGCCCCGACCTGCTGTGACCAGCTCGCGAGCGGGCGAGGGGGCGGGGACCGGGCACGGGAGGTCGACCGGCCGGCGGATCTCCTGCCGGTAGCGGGCCAGGCCGACCGCGGTGCCGGCCACGAACAGCACGACCAGGACGACCGCGAGCACCTCGTGCAGCCACGGCCAGGTGTCCAGCAGCCCGGCACCGTAGTAGCCGATCAGCAGCAGCGTCGGCACCCAGGCGAGGGCGCCGACGACCGTCGCGGTGAGGAACTTGCGCCGGTCCATCCCGGCGGCGCCGGCCAGTATCGGGGCCAGCGTGCGCATCCACGGAATCCAGCGGGAGATCACTACCGCCCAGAACCCGAAGTGCACGAAGAAGCGCCGGGCCCGCTCGAGGTTGCGCTGGTTGAGCACCCGGCCGCCGCGGCGCGCCAGCATCCTGGTGCCGGTCCGCGCTCCGATCGAGAAGCCGACCTGGTTGCCGGCCACGGCGGCGGCGACGGTGAACGCCGAGAGCGCCCAGGCGTCGAACTCCCTTCCATGCTGGGCCAGCAGCAGGCCGGCCGCCAGCAGCATCGAGTCGCCGGGCAGGAAGAGCCCGACGATGAACGCGCACTCAGCGAACATGAACCCGAGCACGATCACCCAGACCATCGTGGGGCCAGCGCTCTGCAACGGATCGATCACAGCCAGGTGAGTCATCGCCCAGCAGGCTACGTGCCGGCCCCATGGCGGCCTGCCACCGCCCCCCTCGCGGGGCCAGCCGCTCATGATCGTCCGACCGGCATTCGGCAAGTTACGGTGACGGGTGTGACGGTCGCTACCAAGGAGCTGGTGGCCGAGCTGCGGGCCGCCGTCGGCGAGGACTGCGTGGTCACCGACGCGGACGTGACCGCGAGCTATGCCCGCGACATGATGCCGCTGGCCCCGTCCGGCATCCCGGCGGCCGTCGTGTTCCCGCGCGATACCGGCCAGGTACAGGCGGCGGTGCGGGTGTGCGGGGCGCACCGCACCCCGATCGTGCCGCGCGGCGCCGGCTCGGGCCTGTCCGGCGCGGCCAACGCGATCGACGGCTGTGTCGTGCTCTGCCTGGCCAGGATGAAGCGGATCATCGAGGTCGACCCGGAGAACCGGCTCGCCGTCGTCGAGCCGGGCGTGGTGAACCTCGACCTGCGCGAGGCGGTAGAGAAGGAGGGCCTGTTCTACCCGCCCGACCCGTCCAGCTACGACTGGTGCACGATCGGCGGCAACCTGGCGACCAACGCCGGCGGGCTGTGCTGCGTCAAGTACGGCGTCACGACCGACTCGGTGCTCGGGCTGGAGGTCGTGCTGGCCGACGGGCGCCTGCTGCGGACCGGCCGGCGAACCGTCAAGGGCGTCGCCGGCTACGACCTGACCAAGCTGTTCATCGGCTCGGAGGGCACGCTCGGCGTCATCACCAAGGCCACGCTCACGCTGCGGCCGCTGCCGCAGGCCCCGGCCACCCTGGTGGCATCGTTCCGCACGACCGGGGCGGCCGGCCGGGCCGTCATCACGATCGTGCGGGAGGGCCTGGTGCCGTCCCTCATGGAGATCATGGACCGGACCTCCATCCGGGCCGTGCAGAACCACCAGAACACCGAGCTCGGCATGGGGGCCGACTCCGCCGCGCTGCTGATCTGCCAGTCCGACGCCGGCGGCGAGGCGGCCAGGCACGAGCTGGCGGCGATCGAGCAGGCGTGCAACGACGCCGGTGCCGACCTCGTGTACGCCACCGGCGACCTCGCCGAGGGGCGGCTGCTGCTGGCCGCCCGCCGGGCCGTGCTGCCCGCCCTGGAGACCCTCGGCACCTGGCTCACCGACGACGTGTGCGTGCCGCGCAACCGGATCGCCGAGCTCATCGAGGGCAGCGAGCGCATCGCGAACCGCCTAGGCCTGACCATCGCCGTCGTCGGCCACGCCGGCGACGGCAACATGCACCCCACGATCGTCTACGACGCCTCCTCGCCCGACGAGACCAGGCGCGCGCACGAGGCGTTCGACGAGATCCTCGAGGTGGGCCTTGGCCTGGGCGGCACGGTCACCGGGGAGCACGGCATCGGCCGGATCAAGCAGGACTGGCTCGAGCGGGAGATCGGCGAGGTCGGTATCGACGTGCACCGCCGCCTCAAGGCCGCCCTGGACCCGGAGAACCTGTTCAACCCCGGTTCCATGTTCAGCCCGACCGGACGTGACCTTCTAGATACCTAGTAACCTGGCGTTTGTGGCGACCCCCATTACCCCAACCGCGTGAGCCGATCAGCGTCACCGAGCTGAATCAGCAGACGAGCGCGGTGTTGAAGCGGGTCAAGGCCGGTCACGCGCTCGCCATCACCGAACGCGGCCGCGTCATCGCCCACCTGACCCCACCGCCACCCACGGTGACCGGCAACTCGACGATCGATCAGTGGATAGTCGAAGGACGCCTCGTGCCGCAGGCCGTGCCCGGCTCGATTCTGGATCTGCTGCCGATACCTCCCGCCCTCGAGGGCGAGCCCAGCCTCAGTGAGGCTGTTGTCGCCGAGCGTGAGCGGGAATCGAACCAGTAGCGATCTACGTCGATACGTCCGCTGCCGCAAAGCTCCTGCGGCAGGAGGCCGAATCCAACGCGCTGACCACGTTCCTTGCCGCCCGCATCGGCACGCCGCTCGTGTCGTCGGCGCTGCCGTACCCCGAAGTCCGCCCAGATCGTCGAGCAGGCGGCGACCATCGGCAACCCCATGCTCCGGACGCTCGACGCCCTCCTCCTCGCTACGGCCGCCAGCGTCGCAACGGAACTGGAGGCACTTGTCACCTATGACACACGCCTTGCCGGCGCCGCCGCGGGCCTCGGGATCGCGACAACCGCCCCGATATGATGGTCGGGGGTAAGCGCCGATAGGGGGCGACCGGTAGCCGGGTGACGTGCACCTCGTCACTAGGCTTTCTGGTCTGGACCGTTTAGCGCACCGCAACGACCAGTCACCGTGTGACGGGCCGAACCCAATCGAGCGGCGGCTTGCTCCTCCCATAGCCTTACGGCTTCGCAAA
>DASSUA010000618.1:0-6092 GCA_035707525.1 Pseudonocardiaceae bacterium | reverse complement strand
GCCGCGCTGCGGCGCGTCCAGTCGCCGAGCAGCGAGGCCGCGACCGCCGAACCGGTCAGCTCGTGGTGCCTGGCCACGGTCTGCCGAAGCCAGCGCAGGTCGTCCGGGCCGGGCCGCTGCAGGGCGACCATGTCGCGGTTGACCAGGACCGGGTTCAGCTGCAGGACGTAGGCGATGCCGCCGCTCATGCCGGCGGCGAAGTTGCGCCCGGTCGGACCGAGCACGACGGCCCGGCCCGCGGTCATGTACTCGCAGCCGTGGTCACCGACGCCCTCGGCGACCGCCACCGCCCCGGAGTTGCGCACGCAGAACCGCTCGCCGACGACGCCGCGCAGGTACAGCTCGCCAGCGGTCGCGCCGTAGCCGATCACGTTGCCGGCGATCACCTGGCGCTCGGCGGCGAACGGCGCGGCCGGGTGGGGCCGCACCACGATGCGGCCGCCGGACAGGCCCTTGCCCACGTAGTCGTTGGCGTCGCCGATCAGCTCGAGGGTGATGCCGCGCGGCAGGAACGCACCGAGCGACTGGCCGGCGGAACCGGTCAGCGTGACGTGGATGGTGTCCTCGGCCAGGCCCTCGCCGCCGTAGCGCCGGGTCACCTCGGCGCCGAGCAGGGTGCCGACCGTGCGGTTGACGTTTCGCACCGGCAGGTCCAGCCGCACCGGGTGGGCGTCCTCGAGCGCGGCCTCGGCGAGCTGGATGAGCGTGCGGTCCAGCGCGTGGGCCAGGCCGTGGTCCTGCTCGCGGACCTTGCGCCGGGGCTGGCCGTACGGCGAGGCGGGGCGGGCGAACACCGGGGACAGGTCGAACCCGCGGGCCTTCCAGTGCTCGACGGCCTCGTCGACGTCGAGCAGCTCGCTGTGGCCGATGGCCTCGTCGAGGGTGCGGAAGCCCAGCTGCGCGAGCAGCTCGCGGACCTCCTGCGCGACGAACTCGAAGAACGTCTCGACGAACTCGGGCCGGCCGGTGAACCGGGCGCGCAGCTCGGGGTTCTGGGTGGCCACCCCAACCGGGCAGGTGTCGAGGTGGCAGACGCGCATCATCACGCAGCCGGCGACGATCAGTGGCGCGGTGGCGAACCCGTACTCCTCGGCGCCCAGCAGCGCGGCGATCACGACGTCGCGCCCGGTCTTCATGGTGCCGTCGACCTGCACGGTGATCCGGTCCCGCAGGCCGTTGAGCACGAGCGTCTGCTGGGTCTCGGCCAGGCCGATCTCCCACGGCGCCCCGGCGTGCTTGAGCGAGGTCAGCGGGGCGGCGCCGGTGCCGCCGTCGTGCCCGGAGATCAGCACGACGTCGGCGTGTGCCTTGGCCACGCCCGCGGCGACCGTGCCGACGCCGACCTCGCTGACCAGCTTGACGTGGATGCGGGCGGCGTCGTTGGCGTTCTTGAGGTCGTGGATGAGCTGGGCCAGGTCCTCGATCGAGTAGATGTCGTGGTGGGGCGGGGGCGAGATCAGGCCGACGCCGGGCGTCGAGTGCCTGGTGCGGGCGATCCACGGGTAGACCTTGTTGCCCGGAAGCTGCCCGCCCTCGCCCGGCTTGGCGCCCTGCGCCATCTTGATCTGCAGGTCGGTCGCGTTCACCAGGTACTCGCTGGTGACCCCGAACCGGCCGGAGGCGATCTGCTTGATCGCGGAGCGGCGCAGCGGGTCGTAGAGCCGCTCGGGGTCCTCGCCGCCCTCGCCGGTGTTGGAACGGCCACCGAGCCGGTTCATCGCGATCGCGAGCGTCTCGTGCGCCTCGGCCGAGATCGACCCGTAGCTCATGGCCCCGGTGTTGAACCGGCGCAGGATCGCGGCGACCGGCTCCACCTCGTCGATCGGCAGCGGCTCCCGCTCCGGGCGGAACCTGAACAGCCCGCGCAGCGCCTGGCCGTGCCGGGCCAGGCGGTCGCACTCGGCGGTGTAGCGGCGGTAGACCTCCATGCGGCGGCTGCGGGTGGCGTGCTGCAGCAGGAACACCATCTCCGGCGTGTACAGGTGCAGCTCGCCCTCGCGCCGCCACTGGTACTCCCCGCCGGTCTCCAGCCTGCGGTGCACCAGGTCGGTCGGGTTGGCCGGGTAGGCCCGGGCGTGGCGGGCGGCGACCTCGGCGGCCAGCACGTCGAGCCGCACGCCGCCCAGCGGCGAGGCGGTGCCGGTGAAGTACTCGGCGACGACCTCGCGGGACAGGCCGACCGCCTGGAACACCTGGGCGGCGGTGTAGGCGCCGACGGTCGAGATGCCCATCTTGGACATGACCTTGAGCACGCCCTTGACCAGCGCCGCCACGTAGTTGCGGATCGCGGTACGCGGCTCCACGCCGGTGAGCGCGCCCTGGGAGATGAGGTCCTCGATCGTCTCGAACGCCAGGTACGGGTTGACCGCCGCCGCGCCGTAGCCGAGCAGCAGCGCCACGTGGTGCACCTCGCGGCAGTCGCCGCTTTCCACCACGAGCGCGACCATGGTGCGCTCGCGCTGGCGCACCAGGTGGTGGTGCACGGCCGAGACCAGCAGCAGCGACGGGATCGGCGCCCGCTCGTGGTCGGCGTCGCGGTCCGACAGCACGAGGATGCGGGCGCCGTCGGCGATGGCCCGGCTGGCCTGCGCCCGTACCTGCTCGATCGCCGCGGCCAGCGCCTCGCCGCCGTCCTTGACGTCGTAGACCCCGGGCAGCACCGCGCACGCGAAGCCGGGCAGGTCGCCGTCGTCGTTGATGTGGATGAGCTTGGCGAGCTCGTCGTTGTCGATGACCGGGCTGTCCAGCACCACGTGGCGGCAGCTGGCCGGGCCTGGTTCGAGCAGGTTGCGCTCCGCCCCCATCATGCGGGCGACCGAGGTGACGATCTGCTCCCGGATCGCGTCCAGCGGCGGGTTCGTCACCTGGGCGAACAGCTGGACGAAGTAGTCGTAGAGCAGCCTGGGCCGGGTGCTGGTCGCGGCGACCGGGGTGTCGGAGCCCATCGAGCCGACCGGCTCGGCCCCGCCGGTGGCCATCGGCCCGATCAGCAGCCGCAGCTCCTCCTCGGTGTAGCCGAAGGTGAGCTGGCGGCGCACGACCGACTCGTGCGGCTGCACGACGTGCTCGCGCGGCGGCAGCGACTCCAGGTACAGCAGACCGGCATGCAGCCAGTTGTCGTAGGGCAGCTCGGCGGCCAGCCGAGCCTTGAGCTCGTCGTCGCCGACAATCCGGCCGGCGGCGGTGTCCACCAGGAACATCCGTCCTGGTTGCAGCCGCCCCTTGGCGACGATCCGGTCCGGCGGGATGTCCAGCACGCCGGTCTCGCTGGCCAGCACGACCCGGTCGTCGTCGGTGCGCCACCAGCGGGCCGGGCGAAGCCCGTTGCGGTCCAGCACCGCCCCGACCACGGTGCCGTCGGTGAACGTCACGCACGCCGGGCCGTCCCACGGCTCCATGAGGCTGGCGTGGAACTGGTAGAACGCCCGCCGCGCCGGGTCCATCGTGGTGTGCCGCTCCCACGCCTCCGGGATCATCATCAGCACCGCGTGCGCAAGGCTGCGGCCCCCCAGGTGCAGCAGCTCGAGCACCTCGTCCAGGGTCGCCGAGTCCGAGGCGCCCGGCGTGCAGATCGGGAACAGCCGCTCCAGGTCCCCGCCGAGCAGGTCGGTCCGCAGCAGCGCCTCGCGAGCGCGCATCCGGTTGCGGTTGCCCCGGATGGTGTTGATCTCGCCGTTGTGCGCCAGGTAGCGGTACGGGTGCGCGAGCGGCCAGCTGGGGAACGTGTTGGTCGAGAACCTGCTGTGCACGAGCGCGATCGCGCTGGTCAGCCGCTCGTCGGAGAGGTCGGTGAAGAACTCCGGCAGCTGGGTCGCGGTCAGCATCCCCTTGTAGACCAGCGTGCGCGCGGACAGCGAGGCGAAGTACAGCGGGATCTGCGCTTCGGCGGCCTCCCGCTCGGCGCGCTTGCGCAGGCAGAACGCCAACCGGTCCAGCGCGATGCCGTACTCGTCGCCGCACCCGGCGACCAGCAACATCGACAGGTGCGGCCGGCAGGACATGGCGGTCAGGCCCACCCCGGCGCCGTCCGGGTCGGTCGGCACGTCGCGCCAGCCGAGCACGGTCAGGCCCTCCTCGGTGGCCAGCCGCTGCACCAGGCGGACCGCGTCGGCCCGCTGGGCGGGGTCGACCGGCAGGAAGGCGATGCCGGCCGCGTAGCGGTGCTCGCCGCCCGGCGCCGGCTCCGGCAACTCGACCCCGGCGTGCGCGCGCAGCAGCGCGTCCGGCAGCTGCACGAGGATTCCGGCACCGTCCCCGCTGGTCGTCTCGGCGCCGGCGGCCCCGCGATGCTCCAGGTTCGCCAGCGCGGCGAGGGCGGAGCGGACGATCTGGTGGCTGCGCCGGCCGCGCACGTCGGCGACCATGGCGACCCCGCACGCGTCCCTCTCGAACTCGGGATCGTAGAGCCCGGTCGGAGCCGGCACCGCTGAGAACGGCATGGCGACGGTCATACGCGGCGACCTCCGGGTTCCGATCTGGCTGCCAGGTCGGGACTTCGGCGGCCCGGGTATGCGGCGACTGTAACAGCCACGAAACAGCTGGCAAGAGCCCTTGACACCGTGTGCGACCTTTGGCGCGCGGCGTCGCCGGAACCCTTTCAGCCGCCCCGTTCGGCACTTGGGGAGCTTCAGTTGCACAACCGCGACTGAAGCTCCCCAAGTGCCGAAGGTCTTTGCTTGACACCGGTTCCGGGCATGGTCGACGATCCGGGCACAACTGCAGTGCGCTTCGACGGGGGAAGTCCGGTCCGACTCCGGCGCTGACCCGCAGCGGTAAGGCCGCCCGAGCAGGCGGTGAGCCCGAATGCCCGTCGCCGCGCAGAAGCTCCCTACCCCGTCGCGGCCTGCGGGGCGGAGCCCCGTGCGGCCGGGTCGTGCCGGCGTGGGGTTCGCCGTGGCCCTCGCCGGGAGGAAGGCCGACGCCATGGAGAACCGCCGCCCGGCGTGCGCCGCCGCCGTGCTGCTCGCCCTGTTCGGCGCCGTCCTTCTGGCAATCGGGGGTCCGCTGCCCGCGGCCTCCGGGACGGAGCCGCGGACCGGCGACCCGGCCGAGGCCGCGGCCGGGTGGCTGGCCAGGCAGCTGGTCGAAGGCGAGCGGTTCGAGGTCGTCTTCGACGGCGTGACCTACCCCGCCCAGGGCCTGACCGCCGATGCCGTGCTCGCCTTCGGCGCCGCCGACGTCAGCCAGCAGTTCGCCGAGCGGGCGACGGCGTGGCTGGCCCGCGAGGACGTACTGGCCAACTACCTCGGCTACGAGTTCGGCTCGTCGTTCGCCGGGTCGCACGCCAAGCTGGCGCTGGTGGCGATGGCGCAGGACGCCGACCCGCGGGCATTCGGTGAGGTCGACCTGATCGGCGCGCTGCAGGACCTGCAGGCGCCGTCCGGCCGGCTGTCGGACAGGCCGACGGACTTCAGCAACGCGATCGGCCAGTCGCTCGGCGTGATAGCGCTCGTGCGGGCCGGGGAGGACGCCTCGGCCGCGGCGGCGTTCCTGGCCGGGAGCCAGTGCCCGGACGGCGGGTTCGCCTTCGAGTTCGGCTCCTCGCCGTGCGCGAGTGAGCCGGACGCCACCGGGTTCGCCGTCCAGGCGCTGTTGGCCGCCGGCGGAGCCGGTAAGTACGGTACGGTCGGGCTCGACGACATTGCTTCGCGGGCGCTCGACTACCTGGAGTCGGTGCAGCGCGACGGCGGCGGATTCGGCGGGATCGGGCCGACCCTGCCCACCAACGCCAACAGCACCGCGGTCGCCGCCCAGGCGCTGCGGGCCGGCGGCCGCGACGATGCGGCGGACGCGGCGGTCGGCTACCTGCTGAGCCTGCAGGTCGGCTGCGCCGGGCCGGCCGGCCAGCGCGGTGCGGTCACCTATGACGGCAACGGTTTCACCGCCGGCACGGCGGTGCGCTCGACCGCCCAGGCTGTCCCGGCGCTCGCCGGCGTGGCTCTGATCGACGTCGACAACGCTGGCGACGCGGCGGCGGCGCCGGTCCTGGCCTGCACGGAGCCGACCAGCTCGCCAACTGGCTCGCCGACCAGCTCGCCGACGAGCTCGACCGCGACGAGCTCGACCGGCCCGGCTCCGCAGCCGGGCACGAC
>DASSUA010000617.1:0-6027 GCA_035707525.1 Pseudonocardiaceae bacterium | reverse complement strand
CCTCGGCCCCGGCTTCGACGCGCTCGGCCTCGCGCTGGCGCTCTACGACGAGGTGGACGTCGAGGTCGCCGCCGCCGGGCTGGCCATCGAGGTGACCGGTGAGGGTGCCGGCACGGTTCCGCGAGACGAGGATCACCTGGTGGTCCGCGCGCTGCGGGCGGCGCTCGACGCGCTGGGCCGGCCGCAACCACCGGGCCTGGCGCTGCGCTGCCGAAACGCCATCCCGCACGCGCGCGGCCTCGGCTCGTCGGCAGCCGCGGTCGTGGCCGGCGTCGCGGCCGGGTATGCGCTGGCCGGCGCGGACCTCGACGCGACCGAGCGCGCCGGCCGCGCGCTGCAGCTGGCGGCCGCGTTCGAGGGGCACGCCGACAACGCTGCGGCGAGTCTGCTCGGCGGGCTGGCGCTGGCGTGGTCGTGCGGCGGCGAGTTCCACGCGACGCGGCTGGCGCCGCACCCCGACCTGGTGCCGGTGCTGCTTGTGCCGGCCACGACCTCGGCGACGGAGACGACGCGGGGCCTGCTGCCGCAGCGGGTGCCGCTGGCCGACGCGGCCTTCAACGCGGGGCGCGCCGCGCTCGCCGTGCATGCGCTCACCGCCCGGCCCGACCTGCTGCTGGCGGCCACGGCGGACCGGCTGCACCAGCCTTACCGGCGGCCGGCGTACCCGGCGACGGCGGCACTGGTGGACGCGCTGCGCGAGCGCGGCGTCGCGGCGGTGGTCTCGGGGGCGGGACCCGCCGTGCTCGTACTGACCGCCGGCACGGCCGGCACCGCCGGCACCGCCGCCCTGCCGGCGGTGCGGCTCGACGGTTTCGAGGCCACGCCGATGGCGGTCGAACCGGCCGGAGTGCAGGTCGGGAATGCCGCAGGCGCCCCATCCGTTGGCTAGAGAGATCCGCCACGCCGTACCATCGGTTGTTGCTCGGGCGAGCCGGTACGTCTACGCTCGCACTTGTTCAGCTGCCGCGCGCTAGGGCGCCGGTGCCACATCGGCTTCCTCCCGAGCCGCAAGTCTCCCCGTCAGACGGCCGCCGCCGCTGCGGGCGGAAAGGCACCCAACCAGCGTGGCGGCCGGGCAAAACCCCGTAATGGAAGGACGGTCCGAAATCGTCGGATCGAGTTCTCCCGTATCGGGTACCAACGCTGCCCTGCCTCCCGCAGGGCGGTAAGTCCGCTGGTTCGCCAATGACGCGAGCCGGTCAGGAAGGACCTTTGTGAGCGACACCGACCTACTCAGCAGCACAACTCCTGATGCTGCCCCCGACAACCAGCCCTCTGTGCCGGCTGTAGACGGGTTTGTCCAGGCCGCTACCGAACCGGCCGGCAACGCGCAGATGGCGTCCATCGAGAACGGCGCCCCGGTCCGCCGCCGCGGCGGCCTGACCGGCATGGTGCTCGCGGAGCTTCGCCAGCTCGCCGGTCAGCTCGGCATCACCGGTACGGCCGGCATGCGAAAGGGCGACCTCATCGCGGCCATCAAGCAGCGGCAGAGCGGCGGCGGTGCCGCCACTGACCAGCCCGCCGTCAACGACCAGCTCCCGCTCGACATGTCGAGCCAGGACGCGCCGGCCCAGGCGGCCTCGACGGTGCCCTCGGCGCCGGCGGTGCCGGTGGACGAGGCGCAGGACGCGCCCGGGCCGGACGCCTCCGCCGGTCAAGAGGGTGCAACCCGGCCGCAGCGCCGGCGCAGCGCGAGCCGTCCGGCCGGCGCCCCCGACCGGCGCGGCGACCGGTCCAACCGGTCCAACGACCGGCAGCCCGCCGCCGAGGCCGAGCCGGCCGCCGCCGGCCAGGCAACCCAGAACGCCGAGCGCGGTGACGGGCGCACCGAGCGCACCGCCGAACGCGGCGGCGACGCGCGCACTGACGGGCCGCGCACTGACGGGCCGCGCACTGATGGACGCGGTGAGGCGCGGGCGGACGGGCGCCCTGACGGGCGCGGCGACGGCCGTTCCGACCGGGCCGACCGTTCCGACCGGGCTGACCGTTCCGACCGGGCTGACCGTTCCGACCGCGCCGAGCGCGGCGAGCGCGGCGGGGACCGCGACCAGCAGGGCGGCGGCACCACCACGCTCGATCGGACCGACCAGGGTCGCGACGATGACGACGATGCCGGCGGGCGCCGCCGGGGTCGCCGGTTCCGCGACCGCCGGCGCAACCGCGGGGACCGCCGCCCCGAGGGCGGCACCGAGCCCGAGGTCCGCGAGGACGACGTGCTGCTGCCGGTTGCCGGCATCCTCGACGTGCTGGAGAACTACGCGTTCGTCCGCACCTCCGGCTACCTCGCCGGCCCGAACGACGTCTACGTCTCGCTCTCGCTCGTGCGCAAGTACGGCCTGCGGCGCGGCGACGCAATCACCGGCGCCGTGCGCCAACCGCGCGAGGGCGAGCAGCAGCGGCAGAAGTTCAACCCGCTGGTCAGGGTCGACTCGATCAACGGGCTGGACGTCGAGGTTTCCAAGCAGCGGCCCGAGTTCACCAAGCTGACCCCGCTGTACCCGAACGAGCGCCTGCGCCTGGAGACCGAGTCGCACAAGCTCACCACCAGGGTCATCGACCTGGTGATGCCGGTCGGCAAGGGCCAGCGCGCGCTCATCGTCTCGCCGCCCAAGGCCGGCAAGACCATGGTGCTGCAGGCGATCGCCAACGCCATCACCACGAACAATCCGGAAGTCCACCTCATGGTCGTGCTCGTCGACGAGCGGCCGGAGGAGGTCACCGACATGCAGCGCTCGGTCAAGGGCGAGGTCATCGCCTCGACGTTCGACCGGCCGCCGTCGGACCACACGACCGTCTCCGAGCTGGCCATCGAGCGGGCGAAGCGGCTGGTCGAGATGGGCCACGACGTCGTCGTGCTGCTCGACTCCATCACCCGGCTGGGCCGCGCCTACAACCTGGCGGCGCCGGCGTCCGGCCGGATCCTGTCCGGTGGTGTGGACTCGACCGCGCTCTACCCGCCCAAGCGGTTCCTCGGCGCGGCGCGCAACATCGAGGGCGGCGGCTCGCTGACGATCTTCGCCACCGCGCTGGTCGAGACCGGTTCCACCGGCGACAGCGTGATCTTCGAGGAGTTCAAGGGCACCGGCAACGCCGAGCTCAAGCTCGACCGCAAGATCGCCGACCGGCGCGTGTTCCCCGCCGTCGACGTCACCATCTCCGGCACCCGCAAGGAGGAGCTGCTGCTCTCGCCGGACGAGATGGCCGTCATCATCAAGCTGCGCCGGGTGCTCACCGCGCTCGATCCGCAGCAGGGGATCGACCTGATCCTCGACCGGCTGCGCAAGACCCGCACCAACATCGAGTTCCTGATGCAGGTGGCCAAGAGCACGCCGCTGGCCGACGACGACTGAGCGGGAACATCACGGGGCTGGTCATGGTTACACCCATGGCCAGCCCGTCTGGCACACTTGTCCAGGACTCAGGCACCGGTTCACCTCACCCGCCCGATGCGCGAGGACCCGGCGGCCGCTACGAGAGGACGAACCTTGAAGACCGGCATCCACCCCGAATACGTGGTGACCGAGGTCGTGTGCGGCTGCGGCAACACCTTCACGACCCGCAGCACCAAGCGCAACGGCAGCATCCACGTCGAGGTCTGCTCGAACTGCCACCCGTTCTACACCGGCAAGCAGAAGATCCTCGACACCGGTGGCCGCGTCGCGCGCTTCGAGGCGCGCTACGGCAAGCGCAAGAAGTAGCTACGCACACGGCGCCCGCCTCGCGCGACTCGCGGGGTAGGGCGCCGTTCTCATGCCACACAGTCGTGTCAGGACAAACAGTCGTGTCAGGACAAGTCGTGTCAGGACAAGTCGTGTCTGGACAAGTCGTGTCACGGCGATCCGCCAGGACGGAGGTGAATGGTGAGCACGATCGATGAGCTGCTGGCCGAGCACGCCGAGCTCGAGCAGCGGTTGGCCGATCCGGCCGTGCACGCCGACCGGTCGCTGGCCCGAAAGCTCGGCCGCCGGCACGCCGAGCTGACCCCGATCGCCCGCACCGCCCACGAGCTGCGGTCGGCCCGTGCCGACCTGACCGCGGCTCGTGAGTTGGCCACCGAGGACGCCACCTTCGCCGCCGAGGCCGAGTCGATCGCCGAGCAAGTCACCCAGCTCGACGCCCGGCTCACCGAGCTGCTCGTGCCGCGTGATGAAAACGACGCCGCCGACATCGTCATGGAGATCAAATCGGGGGAGGGCGGCGAGGAGTCGGCGCTGTTCGCCGCGGACCTGCTGCGCATGTACCTGCGCTACGCGGAACGCCGCGGCTGGCGGACCGACGTGCTCGACGCGACGGAGTCGGAGCTGGGCGGATACAAGGACGTCACGCTCTCGGTCAAGGCGCGCGGCACCGTCAGCCCCGAAGAAGGTGTGTGGGCCCGGTTGAAGTACGAGGGCGGCGTGCACCGCGTGCAACGCGTGCCGGTCACCGAGTCGCAGGGCCGGATCCACACCTCCGCGGCCGGGGTGCTGGTCTACCCCGAGACCGACGACGTCGAGATCGAGCTGGACGAGAAGGACCTGCGCATCGACGTGTTCCGGTCCTCCGGCCCGGGCGGGCAGAGCGTCAACACCACCGACTCGGCCGTGCGCGTCACGCACCTGCCGACCGGCGTCGTCGTCTCCTGCCAGAACGAGAAGTCCCAGATCCAGAACCGGGCCCGCGCGCTGCAGGTGCTGCGGGCCAGGCTGCAGGTGATCGCCGACGAGGAGGCCGCCGCCAAGGCCGCCGCGGACCGGCGCAGCCAGGTTCGCACCGTGGACCGCTCCGAGCGGGTGCGCACCTACAACTTCCCGGAGAACCGGATCTCCGACCACCGGGTCAACTTCAAGGCCTACAACCTCGACGCGGTCCTCGGCGGCGACCTCGACGCGGTGCTCGAAGCCCTGGCCAGGGCGGACCGCGAGGAGCGGATGGCCACCGCCGGTCGCTGACGCGCGGGCGTGGCAAGGTTGACCGGCGTGACCCGCCAATCACCCGGCCATTTGTCCGGCCAACCGCCCCGTCAGCCGCTGCGGCTCGCCGTCCGCGAGGCCGAGCGCATCCTGGCCGATGCCGGCGTGGCGAGCCCGCGCGTCGACGCCGAACTGCTCGCGGCGCACGTGCTCGGCATCGAGCGCGGCCGGCTGCCGATGATCCCGCTCGTCGACCCGGCCACCGTGGCCGAGCTGAGCCGGCTCGTGCAACGCCGGGCCAAGCGTGAGCCGCTGCAGTACCTGACCGGCCAGGCGTGCATGGGAGGCATCACCGTCTCGGTCGGGCCAGGTGTGTTCGTGCCGCGGCCGGAGACCGAGCTGCTGCTCGGCTGGGCGCTCGCCATCCTGAAGGGGCGGCACTGTCAGGTCGACCAGCACGGTCACGTCGACCAGCACTGTCACGTCGACCCGCACAGTCAGGCCGACCCGCACAGTCAGGCCGACCCGCACAGTCACGTCGACCCGCACAGTCACGTCGACCCGCACAGTCACGCCCAGCACGGCCCGGTCGTCGTCGACCTGTGCACCGGCTCCGCCGTGCTCGCGCTCGCCGTGGCCAACGCGAGGCCGGACGCCGTCGTGCACGCCGTCGAACGCGACCCGTCCGCGCTGTCCTGGGCACGGCGCAACGCCAACCACCGCGCCGCCGCCGGCGACACCCCCATCGCGCTCTACGCCGGCGACGTCACCAAGCCGGACACCCTCGCCGAGCTCGACGGCGCCGTCGACCTCGTGCTGTGCAACCCCCCCTACGTGCCCAGCGGCACCGACGTCCCGCCGGAGGTCGCCGACCACGACCCACCGGCCGCGGTCTTCGCCGGCCGGGACGGCCTCGACGTCATCAGGCCGGTCGTGTCAACCGCCGCGCGCCTGCTCAAGCCCGGTGGCGCACTCGCCATCGAGCATGACGAGCGGCACGCCGACGCGGTACTCGCCCTGCTCTCGACCCACCCCGGGCTCACCGACGTGCAAGACCACCCCGACCTAACCGACCGCCCCCGCTTCGCCACCGCCACCCGCACCGCCTAAACCCCCACACCCCCGCCGCCCCCCG
>DASSUA010000616.1:0-3569 GCA_035707525.1 Pseudonocardiaceae bacterium | reverse complement strand
CTCGCCGAGCGCGCGGTCGACGTCGTCGACCATCCCGGACAGGATGCCCGACAGCGCACCAGGGCTGCCGGCGAAGGCGGCGGCCGCGGCGGAGAGCTGCTCGCGCAGGGCGCCGAACGGGCCAGCGGGCGCGGCGGGCGGTGGGGTCATGACAGGGTGGCGATCGCCTGGCGGCCACCGTCGAGGAAGCCCTCCCACTCCCCGCCGCCCTGCTTGGCCCGTGGCTCGACGACGCCGTGCAGGTACTTGTTGAGGATCGCCAGGTCCTCCGGGCTGCGCCGGGCCAGCGAGCCAACCAGCGAGCTGGCGAGGGCCTGCGCGCGCAGGGCCCGGTCGCCGAAGAACTGGCTGTGCAGGATCGCGTCCTCCAGCACCCCGATCTGCTCCGCGGTGGACAGTGCCGACTCCAGCCGCTCGTCGTCGCTGGCCGCCGCGGCGGCTGCGGCCCGCAGGTCGGCGAAGCTCTGCAACAGGATGTCCAGCAGCGTGGGCGGCACGTCCAGCTCGATGCGGTGCCGGCGCAGCAGCTCCTCGGTCCGGAAGCGGACGATCTCCGCCTCGCTGCGCTTGTTCGTCACCACCGGGATCCGGACGAAGTTGAACCGTCGTTTCAGGGCCGAGGAGAGGTCGTTGACGCCGCGGTCGCGGCTGTTGGCCGTGGCGATGATGGAGAAGCCCGGCCGGGCGAAGACGATGTTGTCGTCGTCCAGCTCAGGGACTGACACGTACTTCTCGGAGAGGATCGAGATCAGCGCGTCCTGCACGTCGCTGGTCGAGCGGGTCAGCTCCTCGAAGCGGCCGACCACGCCCAGCTCCATCGCGGTCATGATCGGCGACGGGATCATCGACTCCCGGGACTGGCCCTTCGCGATCACCATGGAGACGTTCCAGGAGTACTTGATGTGGTCCTCGGTGGTGCCGGCGGTGCCCTGCACGACCAGGGTCGAGTTGCGGCAGATCGCCGCGGCGAGCAGCTCGGCGAGCCAGCTCTTGCCGGTGCCCGGATCCCCGATCAGCAGCAGGCCGCGGTCTGAGGCGAGGGTGACGATGCTGCGCTCGACAAAGCCGCGGTCACCGAACCACTTCTGCCCGATCTCCCGGTCGAGCCCGTCGGCCCGCTCGGAGCCGAGCACGAACAGCCGCACCATCCGGGGGCTGAGCCGCCACGAGAACGGCTTCGGATCGGTGTCGACCGACTCCAGCCAGTCGAGCTCGTCCGCATACTTGACCTCGGCGGGCGCGCGCAACATCTCGGACATCAACGATCTCCTAGGTGAGGAAGCTCTTGAGCTCGAACACGAGCTTGCGGATGTGGCCCGAGACCACGGGCGTGCCAAGGTCCTTGAACCGCTGCCGGAACCAGGGGTTGACGCTCTGCTGGCCGGAGCTGCTCACCGAGCCGACCGGGATGAACCGCACGCCGGAGCGGTGCACCGCCTCGATGCCGTCGAACAGCGGCTGGGAGCGGTCGAACTCGTAGAAGTCCGAGATCCACACCAGGACCGTGTTACGCGGCTCGGTGATCTTCGGCCGCGCCAGAGCCATCGCGACCGGCCCGTCGTTGCCACCGCCCAGGTTGGTGCGCAGCAGCACCTCGAACGGGTCGTGCACCCACGGGGTCAGGTCCAGCGCACGGGTGTCGTACGCGATCAGGTGCACGTCCACCTTTGGCAGCCCGGCGAAGATCGACGCGAGGATGGTGCAGTTGACCATCGAGTCCACCATGGAGCCTGACTGGTCGACCACCACGATCAACCGTGCCGGTGTGGTCCGCCGCGCGGCCTGCCGGTAGAACAGCCGGTCCACGTAGAGCCGCCGGTCCTGCGGGCTCCAGTTGGTGAGGTTCTTCCAGATCGTGCGGTCGAGGTCGAGGTTGCGGAACACCCGCTTCGGCGGCACCGACCGGTCGACCGTGCCCACGCTGGCCTGCTCGACCTGGGTACGCAGCACCTGCGCGACCTCGTCGACGAACCGGCGGATCAGCGCCTTGGCGTTGGCGAGCGCGACCCCGGACAGGTTGGCCTTGTCCCGCAGCAGCTGCTCGACCAGTGACATGCTCGGCGTCAGCCGGCCGGCCAGCACCGGGTCGGCCAGCACCTCCCGCAGGTGCATCCGGCGGACCAGGTCACCTTCCAGCCCGGCCAGGACACCGCCCAGCCCGCCGGCCCCGCCCTGGCCGGGCTGGCCGGGATGGCGGCGCAGCTGCCCCGGCTCGGCGCCGAGCGCCTGCTCGAACCAGCCGGCGTCGGACTGCCAGCGGGCCAGCTGGGTGGCGGTGACGCTGCCCGAGCCGGTGGCGAAGATGTTGAGCAGGAGCTTGGACACCAGGGCGGCGCGGCGCACCTCGGCCTCCCCCGGCCGCGGCGACCCGGCACCGACGCTGGGCCCTCCAGCGGCGGAGTCGTCCGGCGGTGTGAGCAGGCCGCGCAGCTCGCCGGCGAGCGCCGGGAAGCGCTGCACGACGGTGTCCACCGACACGGCCGGGTCCAGCAGCGCCGCCGGAAGGCCGATGTCGTCGACGACCGCCATGCTCGCGGCCTCCAGGGAGGGCTGCTCGTCGGGGTCGAACAGCCGGGCCAGCAGGCGCCAGTAGAGCACCTGACGGCGGTTGGCGTTGGCGTTGGCGTTGGCGGTCGCGCCGCCGTGCGGCTCGCACACTGCGGTCATCGGCGCAGCAGCCGTCCGGCTCGCTCGCGCAGCACGGCGACCGCGTCGCCCGCCTTGGCCTCGGCCTTCACGACCTTCGGGTCGGTCGGGCCCTGCGCCCAGTCCCCGTTGTGCACGCCCACCACCTTGCGCTTGGCCGTGGCCTGGACCGCGAGCGGCTGCACCAGCCAGCGGCCGGCCTCCCACCGGAGGAGACCCAGGCACGCCGAGGAGGCCGCGACCAGCTCCGGGGTGAGCGGGCCGCAGGCGGGCAACCGGTCAGCGTCGACCGCGACGGCGTGGCCACCCAGCTCGAAGCTGACCGAGCCGTCGCCGGCACGGGCCGCGTACCCCTCCAGCAGCACGGGCTCGGCGATGCCGACCGGGTGCCGGTCCAGCGGGGGCGCCTGTGCCGCGACCGCCCCGGCCAGCTGGACCCGCGCGGTGGCGAACGGGTCGGCCGGCTCCCCCAGGCGGGCCTGGTCGTCCCGCCACACCAGGTCACCGCCGTGCAGTGGCAGGTCGGTCACGTGCAGGCTGCGGTGCTCGGCCAGCGCCCGCAGCAGGGTTGGGGCGGGCAGCAGCCGCCACAGCGCCGGCCCGACGATGGTGTCCACCTTCGCCGCTGCGACGCTGGCCCGCACCAACCGGGCCGCACCGCTCCCTCCCGGCTCCAGCACGCCGTGGACCTGCACCTGGACGGCGGTGCCGTGCTCGTGCACATCGACGCCGAGAACCAGCAACCGCCCGGACACCCGCGCAGCGGCGTCGGTGTCGGCATCGCCGGCACCGCCGCCGTCCCCGGCCAGCAGCACGGCGCGGGCCCACAGGTCGCCCCACCGCCGCGCCGGCACGGCCGGCATCGTGGCGACCGGGCAGGACGCGCGCAGCTCCGCGGCGAGGCCGTCGAGCACCACGGCCAG
>DASSUA010000615.1:0-3024 GCA_035707525.1 Pseudonocardiaceae bacterium | reverse complement strand
GCCCGACGGCCTGATCGAACGTTACCGCCAGCGTCGAGGCGGCGCCGTTCCGGAAGCGCGGCCGTGCCCGGTTGGGCAAACTGAACGAGTTCGTCCAGCCACCGCGAAGGCACGGGGCAACGGAAGAGGGGCAGGTTGGTGACGCCGACGGTGCTGTACCTCACCCATCACTCGGCGTGGCCGACCACCAGCGGCGGCAGGGTACGCGACGCCAACCTGATCCCGCGCCTGGCCCGCAACGCCCGGCTGGAGGTCTGGGCGGTCTCCCGGACGCCGGTGATCGACCAGGACGCCCTCGACGGGCTCGGCTGGTGTGCCCCGGTCCGGGTCTTCGCCGACGAGGCGCCCCGGCGGCCCTACCCCACCCGGGACTCACGACGCGTGCGGGAACTGCTACACCGGATGGGACCGCACTGCCCGTTCGATGTCGTCCACGTCGAGGGGCACTACCTGCTGCACCTGGTCCCGCCCGGGTGGTCGGCGCGGGTCGTGCTGGTGGAGCACAACATCGAGTCCCACCTGCTGATCCAGCGCGCCGCCCTGGGTGCGCCGCGCGGCGAAGGGCGGGCGACCAGCCAGGACGCCGCCGATCTGGCCGAAGTCCGCCGCGGGGAGGCCATCGCCTGGCGCCGCGCCGCGGTGGTGCTGACGCTGTCGGCCGAGGACAGGGCGCGCCTGCTCGCCCGGGAGCCCAGCGTGGAGGTCCGGGTGGTCCGCAACGGCTGCGACCACGTGCC
Organism: Pseudonocardiaceae bacterium; assembly: GCA_035707525.1. Taxonomy (GTDB): domain Bacteria; phylum Actinomycetota; class Actinomycetes; order Mycobacteriales; family Pseudonocardiaceae; genus DASSUA01. The sequence continues at coordinate 2,287 of DASSUA010000615.1, read as the reverse complement.
GGCCGGCGAGCCCGCGCCGAACCCCCGCGATCCTGACATCCCCGCCCGGATCGGGTTCCTGGCCAACTTCGGCTACGGCCCGAACCTGGACGCTCTCGACTGGCTGCTCGACGAGATCCTGCCGCGACTGCGCGTGGCCGTGCCGCGGGTCGAGCTGGTGCTGGCCGGGTCCCAGTCGCAGGAGGTGGTGGCCGACCGGGACCTGCCGGAGGGCGTACAGGCCGCCGGCTGGATCGACGATCTGGGGGTGTGGTGGAAGTCGATCGACGTGATGGTGTGCCCGCTTCGGATCGGCGGCGGGATCAAGGTCAAGGTGACCGAGGCGGTGCGGGGCGGGTGTTGTGTGGTGTCCACCAGCGTCGGCGTCGAAGGGCTCCCGGCGCGGGTCCGCGACGCGGTCCTGGCCGCAGACACCGCTGACGGCCTCGCCGCCGGCCTGGCCCTGATGTGCACCGACGACGACGCCCTGCGCGCCTCGCTGCGGCGGGTGGCCGACCGGCAGCGGTATCTGCCGACCTGGGACGACGCCGCCGCCGACGTCCGCCGGCACTGGGCGGCCGTCGCCCGCCGACCCCGAGGACCCGCCGATGCCGACTGACCGGACCGAGCCGCCGACCGTGCCGTACCTGCCGACCGTGCCGTACCTGCCGACCGGGAGCACCTTCGGGCCGGCCGAGATCGCGGCCGTTGAGCGCGTGCTGAGCTCGGGGAACAGGCTTTCGTGCGGCCCGGAGCGGGAGCTGTTCGAGCGCGAGTTCGCCGAGCACCTCGGGGCCCGGTACGCGATCTCGCTGACCAACTGCACGGTGGCCCTGGAACTCGCGACCTACCTGCTCGGGCTGCGGCGCGGCGACAACGTGATCGCGACGCCGCAGACCTACCAGGCGAATGTGACGGCGCTGCTGGGCCTGCCGGTCGACGTACGGTTCGGCGACATCGATCCCGACACCCTGAACCTGTGCCCGGAAAGCGTCGCCGACCTGGTGGACGAGCGGACCCGCGCGATCTTCCTCGTCCACTACGGCGGGAACCCGGCCGACCTGAACCGGCTCCTGGAGATCACCGCCGGCCGCGACATCGCCGTGATCGAGGACTGCGCGCACGCCCTCGGCGCCACCAGCCACGGCACAGGCCTCGGCACCCGTGGCACGTTCGGCTGCTGGAGCTTCCAGTCGTACAAGAACATCTCGACCCTCGGCGAGGGGGGCATGCTCACTGTCGCAGACCCGGCGCTGGCCGAGGTAGCCCGGCGGATCCGCTCGATCGAGCCGGACGCTGACTTCGCGCCCCGCGCCGGCCGGGTCTTCCCGGGGATGGATCCACCGGCCGACGGCGTGGAGCGGCACGAGAAGAACGCCTACCTCGAGGACTGCGTCGCGCTGCGGCACCCCGGCACGAACTCGACCCTGGCGGAGCCGGCGGCGGCGGTCGGTCGCGTGCAGCTCGGCAGACTCGCCGGATTCGTAGCCCGGCGCCGGGAAATCGCCGACCGGTTGGACCGCGCGCTCGGCGAGATCGAGGGACTGCGCGTCCAGAGCCGCCGGCCCGGCGCCCGCAGCGCGCACCACCTCTACACATGCTTTGTCGAACCCGATACCGGCATCGACCGGGACGCCGTCGCGGCCCGGCTGCGGGCGGCCGGGATCGAGATCCAGCTACGGTACTTTCCGGTCCACCTGCTTCCGGAGTGGCGGTACCGCGGGCACGGTCTGGGCGAGTGCCCGGTCGCCGAGCGGATCTGGTTCACCGAGCAGCTGAACCTGCCGATCTACCCGCAGCTCACCGACGCGCAGGTCGACTACATGATCGACAAGTTGGCCGAGGTGATGGCCGAGCTGCGAGCGGCGGCATGAGCGGGCGGCTCCTGGTGGTCTCGCCGCACCTGGACGATGCCGTGATGTCGGTCGGTGCGACCGTGGCCGAGGCGGTCGAGTTCGGGTGCCACGTCGAGATCTGCACGGTGTTCGCCGGCCAGCCGCAACCGCCCCTGTCCGGGGTGGCCACGCGATTTCACGCCGAGTGCGGGCTCGGCGACGACGCGATCACCCGGCGGCGGTCGGAGGACATCGCGGCGGTCGGCATGCTCGGCGGCCACCCCGTGCACCAGGATCTGCTGGATGCCGTCTACCGGACCAGCCACGGCGGTTGGCTGTGCACCCACGACCGGGCGATGTTCGATCCGCTGCCGCTCGATCGGCAACTGGTTGCCGCCGTGGCCGAGGTGGTGGCCGGCCGGATCACCGAGACGGGACCGGACCAGGTGTGGACCTGCCGTGCGGTGGGCGGC
>DASSUA010000614.1:0-3421 GCA_035707525.1 Pseudonocardiaceae bacterium | reverse complement strand
CAGATGGCGAACCCCGTGCACGGTGACCAGGTGCCTGGCCAGCCGCGCGCCCAGGCCGCCGGTGCCGCCGGTGACCAGCACCGTGCCCTCCGGTTCCCAGGCCGCGGCGCCGCCGCCGTCCGCGGCGGTGATGCCGGCCAGCCGCGGCACCCTGATGTCGGCGCCGCGCAGCGCCAGCTCGGGCTCGCCGAGGGCGGGCAGCGCCGGGGTGACCGGCCTGCCGTCGGTGTCCACGAGCAGGAACCGGCCCGGGTGCTCGGCCTGGGCGGCCCGCACCATCCCCCAGACGGGGGCCTGGGCGAGGTCGACCGGCTCGCCGGCCACGCTGACCGCACCCTCGGTGACGATCGCCAGGCGCGCGTCCCGCAGCGCCGGGCTGGCCAGCCAGTCCCGGAGCAACGCGAGCACCTCGCCGAGCACCGCCCGCACCCGCGCCGGCACGTCGCCGCCGTTGCCGGCCGGGCACCGGTAGAGCACCAGTTCGGGCCGCTCGGCACCGGCCGCCACCGCAGCTTCCAGCGCGGCGAGGTCGCGGTAGCCGATCGCGTCGCCGGCGAGACCGGCGGCGTCCGCACCGACCGACGCCCACCGGCCGGCGGTGGCGGCGCCCGCCACCCCTACCGGCAGGTAGTCCCAGCCGATCCGGTACAGCGACTCGCGCAGCCGGCCGCCGGTCGAGGCGAGCGCCGCGGCGGAGATCCGGTCGGCGCTGACCGGGCGCACCACGAGCGACTCGACGGTGGCCGCCGGCAGCCCGGTGGCGTCGGCGAGATCGATGCGCACGGTGTCGGTCCCGACGAACGCCAGCGTCGCGCGCAGCGCCGGGGCGCCGCCGTTGTGCACGGTCACCCCCGACCAGGCGAAGGGCAGGTGCGACGTGCCGATGTCCTGGGGCCGGTAACCGCCGAGGAAGTCGCACGCGCTCAGCGCCGCGTCCAGCAGCGACGGGTGGACCCCGTAGCGGGCCGCCTCGGCCTGCGCACCGTCCGGCAGCGCGACCTCCGCGAAGACCTGCTCCCCCAGCCGCCACACCCGCCGCAGCCCGCGGAACATCGGGCCGTAGTGGTAGCCCTGGCTGGTCAGGTAGTCGTAGACGTCGCTGATGTCGACCTCTTCGGAGCCCACCGGGGGCCACGGCGCGTGGTCGACCGGCGGCGCCGCGCCGGCTGTCGGGGCGAGCGTCCCCGTCGCGTGCCTGGTCCACGGCACGTCGTGCGGCGCGTCCTGCAGGCGCGAGAACACCGTCACCCGATGCCGGCCGGCCGCGTCCGCCGGCCCGGCGACCACCTGCACGGCCGTGGCGCCGCCGGCGGTCAGCGGCATGATCTGCTCGATGGTCAGCTCCTCGATCGTGCCGCAGCCGACCTCGGCCCCCGCCCGCAGCGCGAGCTCGACGTAGCTGGTGCCGGGCAGCACGACCGTGCCGAGCACGGCGTGGTCGGCCAGCCACGGCTGGGCCCGTACCGAGAGCCGGCCGGTGAGCACGATGTCGCCGCTGGCCGGCGTGGCGACGACCGCGCCGAGCAGCGGATGGCCGGCGGCGCGCTGGCCGCTGGCCGCCGCGTCGGTGCCCGGCGCCTCGCCGTCGTCGAGCCAGAAGGTGCGCCGGTCGAAGGCGTAGGTGGGCAGCTCGACGCGCACCGCGCCGGTGCCGGCGAAGAAGTCGCGCCACCGCACGGTCGCCCCGGCGGCGAACGCCCCGGCGACGGCGTGCAGCAGCGTGGTCGCCTCGGGGCGCTCCCGGCGGGCGACGGCGACGACGGTGTGCCCGCGTAGCTCGTCCGCGGTCAGCGGAGCGAGCACGGCGTCCGGTCCGAGCTCGACGAACCTGGTGGCGCCGAGCCGGTCGAGCTCGGCGACGGCGTCGGCGAACCGGACGCTCGCGCGGACGTGGTCGACCCAGTGGTCGGCGGAGGCGAGCCGGTCGGCCGTGAGGACCTGCCCGGTGAGCGCGGACACGACGGGCACGGCCGGCGCCGCCACGGCCGCCCCGGCCAGCCGCCGCGCGACCACTGACCGGAACTCGGCCAGCATCGGCTCCATCAGCGGCGAGTGGAACGCGTGCGACACCCGCAGCCGCTTGGTGCGCCGGCCGCGGCCGGCGAGCTGGCCGGCGATCGCGTCGACCTCGGCCGCGTCGCCGGAGAGCACAACCGCTGCCGGGCCGTTGACGGCGGCGAGGGCGGTCCGCCCGGTGAGCAGCGGCAGCACCTCCTCGGCGGGTGCCTGGACCGCGACCATCGAGCCGCCCGGCGGCAGCTCGGCCATCAGCCGGCCGCGGGCGGCCACCAGGGCCGCGGCGTCCGGCAGCGACAGCGCCCCGCAGGCGTGCGCGGCGGCCAGCTCGCCGATCGAGTGGCCGGCCAGCAGGTCCGGCGCCAGGCCCCAGGACTCGAGCAGCCGGAACATCGCCACCTCGTAGGCGAACAGCGCGCACTGGGTGACGTCGGTGCGGTCCAGGAGCCCGGCCGGCTCGGTGCCGGCGCCGGCGAACATCAGCTCTCTCACCGGCAGGGGTTCGAACTGCGCGCACACGTCGTCGAGGGCGGCGGCGAACGCCGGGTAGGCCCGGTACAGCTCGGCACCCATCCCCGGCCGCTGGGCGCCCTGACCGGAGAACAGGAACGCGGTGAGCCCGTCGGGGTCCGCGACCCCCCGGACGACCAGTGGATCGACCGCGCCGTCGCGGATCGCGGTCAACCCGCGCGCCATTTCGGCCGGGCCGGCGGTGTGGGACTTGCCGGCCCCGCCGGCGGCGACCACGACCGCGCGGTGCTCGAGCGCCGCCCTGGTGGTGGCCAGCGAGAAGCCGACGTCCAGCGGGTCCGGCGGCCCGCTGCCGCCGAGGTGGTCGAGCAGCCGGCCGGCCTGGCCGGGCAGGGCCGCCGCCGTGCGGGCCGACACCACCAGCGGCACCGCGGGGGCGGGAGGCCGCTCGGCCGGCACCCGGACTGCGGCCGGCGGGGCCTCCTCGAGCACCAGGTGCACGTTGGTGCCGCTGAGGCCGAACGACGAGACGCCGGCCCGCCGGCGCCGGCCGCCGGCTGGCCACTCGCGGCGTTCGGTGAGCAGCCGGACGTGCCCGGCGTCCCAGTCGACCTGCGGCGACGGCTCGTCGACGTGCAGCGTCATCGGCAGCGCGCCGTGCCGCATCGCCATCACCATCTTGATCACGCCGCTCACGCCGGCGGCGGCCTGGGCGTGGCCGAGGTTCGACTTGATCGAGCCGAGCCACAGCGGCCGGCCGGCCGGCCGGTCCCGGCCGTAGGTCGCCAGCAGCGCCTGCGCCTCGATCGGGTCGCCGAGCGTCGTGCCCGTGCCGTGCGCCTCGATCACGTCGACGTCGACCCCGGCGAGCCCCGCGGCTGCCAGCGCCGCCCGGATCACCCGCTGCTGCGACGGGCCGTTCGGAGCCGTCAGG
>DASSUA010000613.1:0-14801 GCA_035707525.1 Pseudonocardiaceae bacterium | reverse complement strand
GGTCGGCCGCGGCGGACCTGGTGCCGCGGGCGACGCTGGAGCGCCCCAAGAGCGGCTACCCCGGAATGCACGATCCGGCGTACGAGGCGGCTGTGCTGGCCACGGCCTCGCGGCTGCCGGCCGACCCGACCTCCCCGCTGCACGGCATGCTCGACGCCGAACGCATCCGCGACCTGATCGCCGCCGGCGGCGAGACGATGACCTGGCTCAACGCCGCACACCTGCTGCTGCCGCTGGTCGAGGTCGACGCGTGGATGCGCGAGTACGGCCTCACCTTCCGCTGAACCTTCCGCTGAACCTTCCGCTGAACACAGCCCGGCTACCGGTAGCCGCCGCGGAAGAACACCAGCGGCTCGGCCTCGCGCAGCCGGTCCAGCTCGACCAGCCGGCCGAGGTGCACCAGGTGGTCGCCGCCGTCCCAGATCTCGGCCAGCTCGCAGTCCAGGTAGGCCAGCGCCTCGGGCAGGATCGGCGACCCCGTGCGGCCGGGCCGGACCGCCAGCGAGGCGAACCGGTCGGTGGCGTGGTCCCCGCAGAACCGCCTGGACAGCCACTCCTGGTCGCGGCCGAGGATGTTCGCGGCGAAGACCCGGGACTGCGCGATCGCCGCCGCGGTCACCGACTCGCGCCGAGCGCAGAACAGCACCAGCGGCGGATCGAGCGAGACGCTGGTCAGCGAGTTGACGGTCAGCCCGGCCGGACCGCTCGGGGTCGTCGTGGTCACGATCGCCACGCCCGTCGCGAAGTGGCCGAGCACGTCGCGCAGGTGGCCGCTGGTCGTCGTCGCTGTCACTGGACGCCTCCAGCGACCGAGATTCGCAGCGACGGCCCGTGGCAACAACTGCACGGTCATTTTCCTGCCAAGACAGCGTTTGGCAGGAACCTGACGCCGCGTTGAGCGGTCACCGGCGCTGGGTTTGCCTGACGTGCATGAGCGAGCGGGACCGCGCACGGGACGGCCGGGTCGAGCAGGTCGTCCAGGCGGCGCGGGACGCCTGGTTGGTCGCGCCGCCGATCGGGGACGCCGCCTACCAGGAGTTCGGCGAGCGGCTCGTGGACGTGCTCGACGGCCGCTGGCCGGAACTGGCTGCGGCCAACGCGACCGACGTCGAGGCCGGCCGTGGGCTCGGCTACCCGGAGCCGCTACTGGACCGGATGACGCTGTGCCGCGGCCACCTCGACCAGCTGCGCGAGCTGGCCTCGTCGGTCGCGGCCCGGCTGCCCGGCCTGGTGTCCGCCGGCCCACGGGTCGACGGACCGCGCGGCATCCGGTCCCGCCGGCTGCCCAAGCCGCTGGGCGTGGTGCTGATGGTCTACGAGGCCAGGCCGACCGTGACGATCGAGGCCGCGTTGCTGACCGTGAGCACCGGCAACGCCGCGATCCTTCGGGCCGGCAAGGAGGTCGCCGAGACGACTGCGGTGCTCGCCGGCGCAGCCGCGGACGCGGCCGAGGCGAGCGGGCTGCCCGCGGCGATCGTCCAGGTGGTGCTGGACCCCGACCGGAGCCTGCTGCGCGGGCTGCTCGGCCGGCACGACATGATCGACGTGCTGGTCCCGCGCGGCAGCCCGAGCCTGATCGACTTCTGCCGCCAGGCCACCCGGATCCCGGTGATCGCCAGCGGCGGCGGGGTCAACCACCTCTACGTGCACCAGTCGGCCGACCTGCGCCGGGCCGCCGTCGCGGTGCTGGACAGCAAGCTGCCCGCGCCGGCCGGCTGCACGTCGCTGGAGATGTTGCTGGTCGACGAGCCGGTCACGGCCGCCTTCCTGGCGGCGCTCGGCGCCGCCGCCGGCGAGCGCGACTGGCCGCCGTTCCGGCTCCGGTTGCCGTCCTGGCTGGTCCCGGCCGCCACCGGGGCCGGGCTGACCGCCGAGCCGCTCGGTGAGCACGACGACGGCCGGGAGTTCCTCGACCGGACGCTGGCGCTGCGCCAGGTGTCCGGGCCTGACGAGGCGATCCGGCACATCGAAAGGCACGGCTCCGGCCACACCGAGGCGGTCTTCGCGGAGACGGCGCACACCGTGCGGCGGTTCTGCGCACGGGTCGACGCGGCGACGATCGTGGTCAACGGGTCGCTACGGCTCAACGACGGCCCGACCATGGGAATCGGCCCAGAGCTCGCGATCAGCACCAACCGGCTGCACGTGCGCGGTCCGGTGACCATGGAGGCCCTGCTGACCAGCTGCTGGGTGGTCGAGGGCAACGGCGCCCTCCGTGACGAGCCGCCGCCACGGTGTTCGGCGCGGCTGGTCGAACCGCCGCCGGTGGCGCCGGCCGCGACGGCAGGTCACGGACCGGAGAACGCCGCACGGGCGGCGGTCAGCACGGCGGTGCGCCGGCTGGTCATCCGCGAGTCCCGGCTGACCATGCCGGCCGACGACCTGGCCGAGGACGAGCCGCTGAACGGGCCGCTGCTGCGGATCAACTCCCTGGGCTTCCTCGGGATGCTGGTCCGGCTCGAGGACGAGCTGGACGTGTCGCTGCCGGACGAGATGCTGGTCGGCCGGCGGTTCGACACCGTTCGCGACCTGGTCGACGTGGTCGCCAGCAGCGTCGAGGGTGATCGCCGGTGACGGCGCGGGTACCGCCGGCCTGGCGTAGCGTGCTACCGCACCTGGGCTACCCGCTGCCGCCCGACCGCACCCCCGAGCGCACCGCGGGAGCCGGGATCGGGGTCAACCTGCCGCTGGCGCTGGTCCGGCAGAGCATCCCCGGCGCCGAGCACTGGCCGGTGCCGGAGCCGGTCGCCGAACAGTACCGGAGGTACCGGCCGACGCCGCTGTGGCGGGCCAGGCACTTCGAGCGGGCCGTCGAGGCCAGAGTGCCGGTGTACGTCAAGTACGAGGGCGGCAACATTTCGGGCAGCCACAAGCTCAATACCGCCCTCGCGCAGGCGCACTACTACCGGCGGGCCGGGGTCGCCGAGCTGGTGACCGGCACCGGTGCCGGCCAGTGGGGCACCGCGCTGGCCGCGGCGTGTGCGGTGTTCGGGCTGCGCTGCACGGTGTTCATGGTCGCCGGGAGCCTGCGCAACAAGCCGTACCGCGGCTCGCTCATGCGGCTGCTCGGCGCGACCGTGCACGCCAGCCCGAGCGGGCTGACCCAGGTCGGCCGCGCCTCGGGGAACGGCGGGAACGGGCTTTCGCTGGCGATCGGCGAGGCCGTCGAGTACGCCGCCCGCACCGACGGCTGCGCGTTCTCGATCGGCAGCGGCGAGACCTACAGCCTGCTGCACCAGTCGGTGATCGGCCTGGAGGCGATCGAGCAGCTGCGGGGCGGTGAAGTCGATGAGGTCGGCACGATCGTCGGCTGCCTCGGCGCCGGGTCCAACTTCGGCGGGATCGCGCTTCCGTTCTTCGCCGAGTCGGCGGCGACCGGCCGGGCCGGCCCGCGGCTCGTCGCCGCCGAGTCGACGGCATGCCCGAAGCTCACCAGGGGCGCGTACGCCTACGACTTCACCGACGCCACCGGCACCGGACCGATGGAGGCGATGTACACGGTCGGCAGCAGGCTGCCGATCACCGAGTCGCACTCGGCCGGGCTGCGTTTCCACGGCGCCGCCAAGCTGCTCAGCGCGATGCGCCACCACGGGCAGATCGACGCCGTCGCGATCGGCCAGCGGGAGGCGCTGCGGGCCGCAGCGCTGTTCACCCGGACCGAGTCGGTGCTGCCCGCGCCCGAGGCCGGGCACGCGCTGGCCGCCGCGGCCCGGCTCGCGGCCCGGCCGCAGGCCGCCGGCACCGTGCTGGTCTGCGTCAGCGGACACGGCCTGCTCGACCTCGCCGCCTACGACCAGCACCTGGCCGGCGAGCTCGGCGACGACACGCCTACCGCCGAGCAGCTGCAGGCCGCGATGGCCGGGCTGGATCACGTCGCCGAGCTGGGCACGAGCATTTAGGAGGGGTCACCAATGCCGTCGGTACTGGCCAACGTCGACCTCGACCGGCTCGACGCGCCCGCCCAGGACTGCATCCAGGTCAACCTGTCCGCGCTGGCCGACGCCTACCACGGCGCGGGCACCCACCTGCGGCTGGGCTCGAGGCTGGACTTCGCGCCGCAGGCCGGGCCGGACGGGCTGCCGACCGTGGAGCCGGGCCTGCCGCGGCGCGTCGAGCAGGCGGCCGAACTGCTCGGGCTGGTCGCGGACGGGCCGCTGGCCGAGCTGCCCGGCCCACGGCTGGCCGAGCTGCTCACCACCGACCCGGTGTACGTGGTCGGCGATGCGTTCGACCTTCCGTGGGTGCCCTACCACGGGCGGCAGCACCTCGAGCACAGCTTCCTGATGACCGCCGGGCCCCGGCCGGGCGAAGCGCTCGTGCTCGATGCCTACCACAACGAGACCAGGTGGGGACCGGCCCGGCCGGCCCGCTGGACAGTGCCGGTGCCGGAGCTGGTCGCGACAGTCGGGCGCACCCTTCGGACCGTCCGGATGCGGCCGGCCGGCCTGCCGGTGCTCCCCGTGGCAGACGCGCTGGCGGCCAACGCCGCGCAGCTGCGGGACGCGGCCGACGCCGGCGAGATCGAACGGTACGTGCTGGCCTACCGCCAGCACCCGGACCTGACGGCCGCGACCGAACGGCTGACCCTGGAGACCTGGCTGCTGGCCCGGTCCCGTCGGCTGCACGCGCACTGGCTCGCCGCCGCCGACCCGGACCGGGCCGCGCCGTTCACGGAGCAGGCCGGCGCATGGGCCGGGCTCGCCGAACACGTCTACATCGCACTGCGCCGCGTGCAGCGCGGGCGGCCCGCTCCGCCCGGCCTCACCGATCGGCTCAGGGAGCTGCTGCTCACCGACGTCCGCCTCGCCCGCACCCTCGTCCAGGAGGACGCATGGACTCCCACGCCATCGAGCAGGCCGTGATCGAGCAGACGGTGATCGAGCAGGCGGTGATCGAGCAGGCGGTGATCGAGCAGGCGGTGATCGAGCAGGCCTCGACGGTGCTGGCCGTCGACCCGGCGACGCTGAGCCGCACGCGCAAGCTCACCGACCTGCCGACGTTCAGCTCGTTTCGGATCGTCGACATCGTCGAGCGAGTCGAGCGGTCACTCGGCCTCGAGGTCGACGCCGCCCTACTGACCCCGGACAACCTGCACGACCTGGCCGGGCTGTGCGCGGTGTTCCTACGCTCGGCGCAGCTGCTGGCCGACCGGGGCCGGCCGTGACCGGACCGCTGCTGCACGAGCTCGCCGGTCGGGCCGCCGCCCGGTTCGGCCATGCGCCCGCGGTCAGTCACGGCGGCACGACGCTGCACCACGGCCAGGTCCACGAGCTGAGCGTGCGCCTGTCCGGCGGGCTGGCCCGGCGCGGCGTGCGGCGCGGCGACCGGGTGGTCGTGACCAGTTCGGCCACGGCGGAACTGCCCGCCCTGCTGTACGCGGTTTCCCGGCTGGGCGCGATGTTCGCCGTCGTCCACGAGCAGGTGCGCAAGGCGGCGTTGCGGCATGTACTGACCGACTGCACGCCGCGGCTGCTGGTCACCGACGACCCGTCGGCGGCCGGCACGGCGGCCGGGTGCTCGGTGCCGGTGGCCCGGATCGCCGACCTGGCCGCATCCGGCGGTGCCCCGGAACCGGCCCGGCCGCTGGCCGTCGACCCGGTGTGCCTGCTCTACACCTCGGGCACGACGGCCCTGCCCAAGGCCGTCGTCTCGACCCACGCGCAGGTCGCCTTCGCGGCCGAGGCGATCCAGTCGTGCCTGCGCTACCGGGCCGACGACGTCGTGTACTGCCCGCTGCCGCCGTCCTTCGACTACGGCCTCTACCAGCTGTTCCTCGGCGCGCTCGGCGGTTCGCACGTGTGGCTCGGCCGCCCGGCCGAGAGCGGGCCGGGGCTGCTGGCGAACCTGCTGCGGGCGAACGCCACCGTGCTGCCGGCCGTGCCGCCCGTCGCCGAAGGCCTGCTGCGGCTGCTGCGCCGCAACCCGCTTCGGGTGCCGCCGCTTCGGCTGCTCACCAACACCGGTGCCACCATGCCGGCGCCTGTGCTCGCCGGGCTGCGTGACCTGATCCCGGGCCTTCGGGTGCAGCTCATGTTCGGGCTCACCGAGTGCAAACGGGTGTCGATCATGGAGCCGGACGGCGACCTGGCCAGGCCCGGCGCGCTCGGCCGGCCACTGCCGGGCACCGAGGTGCTCGTCGTGGACGGCGACGGCCGGCCGCTGCGGCCCGGCGAGGTGGGCGAGCTGGTGATCCGGGGCCCGCATGTGATGGCCGGCTACTGGCGGCGGCCCGAGCTCACCGAGCGGCGCTTCCGCCGGGTGGACGGGCTGTTCCCGCAGCTGCACAGCGGCGACTACGGGTGGCTCGACCAGGACGGTTACCTGTACTTCGCCGGCCGGCGCGACGACATCTACAAGCAGTCGGGGTTCCGGGTGAGCACGATCGAGGTCGAGCAGGCGTGCCGGCGGCTGCCCGGGGTCGACGCCGCCGCCGTGCTGCCGCCCGGACCCGGCCGGCCGGCCGCCGTGCTGTTCGTGTGCGGCGCCGTCGAACCGGCGCGGGTGCTGCACGAGCTGCGCGGGCAGCTGGAGGACTTCAAGGTGCCGGGTCGCTGCCTGACGGTGGCCGGGCTGCCGGTCACCGCCAACGGCAAGGTCGACCGCGCCGCGCTCACCGCCCTGCTCGAGGAGCACACCGGTGTCTGAGCTGCCGATCGACCCGATGCTGCTGGAGACGCCGGCCTACGTCTACGACCTGGCGAGGGTCCGCGAGGCGCACGGGCGGTTGCGCGCGACCCTGCCCGAGCCGAGCACGCTGTACTACTCGCTCAAGGCCAACTCGCACCCGCACGTGCTGCGCTGCCTGCGTGAGCTCGGCACCAGGGCGGAGGTCAGCTCGCCCGGGGAGCTGGCCGCCGCGGCGCAGGCCGGGTTCCCGGCCGCCGAGCTGCTCTACACCGGGCCGGGCAAGCGGGACGGTGACGTGACCGCCGCCGTGCTGGCCGGGGTGCGCGAGTTCGCCGTCGACTCGCCGCACGGACTTCGCCAGCTCGACCGGATCGCCGCCGCGCACGGCGCACACGTGCGGTGCCTGTTGCGGATCAACCCGGAACGCCCGGTGCCCGGCGTCGGCCTGGCGATGACCGGAGTGCCGTCGGCGTTCGGCGCCGACGAGTCGTGGGTGGCCGCCCGGCCGGAGCTGTTCGCCGGGCTCAGCCACACCGACCTGGGCGGCCTGCACCTGTACCTGTCGACCAACATCGGCTCCGAGGAGCACCTGGCCGAACAGTTCACCGTGGCGGTCGAGGTGGCCAGGCGGGTCACCGGCACGCTGGGGATCGAACCGCGGGTGCTCGACCTCGGCGGCGGGTTCGGCGCGCCCTATGCCAGGGCCGGCGAGCTGCCGGCGTACCCGACGCTGCGGTCGCGGCTGACCGCGCTGCTCGACGCCGGGTTCCCGGGCTGGCGCTGCGGGCGGCCCCGGGTTGCCTTCGAGTCCGGCCGCCACCTCGTCGGGACCTGCGGGTTCCTCGTGGCCAGAGTGCTGGACGTCAAGCCGTCGCATGGCCGGCAGGTGGTGGTGCTCGACTCCGGCATCAACCACCTGGGTGGGATGTCCGGGCTGCGCCGGGTGCCGGCCGTCCAGCCGGACCTGCTGCGGGTGCCCGACCGGAGCGGGCGCGCCGTCACCGGCCGCCGGGTGGAGACGCTGCTCGCCGGCCCGCTGTGCACGCCGCTCGACACCTGGTCGCGGTCGGCCCCGCTGCCCGAGTTCCGGCCAGGTGACCTGGCCGTGGTGCCGAACGTCGGCGCCTACGGCCTGAGCGCGAGCCTGGCGCTGTTTCTCGGCCACCCGCTACCGCAGGAGGTCGTGGTCGACGGCGCCGTTCTGGTCGACGTCAGCCGGCTGTCGGTGCGCCGCGAACCGGCCAGCCACCACGGCCACCACCGCCACCACCGCCAACACAGCCGCGCAGCAGCCGTCAAGGAGGACACCATGGATGACCGCTTCGTGACCCTGCTCCGGCCGTTCCTGCGCTTCCTGCCGGAGGGCCGGGCCCTGGGCCCGGACGACCGCCTGCACGACCTGGGCCTGGACTCGATGCAGGCCATCGAGCTGCTGTTCGCCGTCGAGGACACGTTCGGGGTGAGCCTGCCGGACGAGAAGCTCACCGACGCGACGTTCGAGACCGCCGGGAGCCTGTGGCAGGCGATCGTCGAGACCGCGCCGGACGCCGTGGGGAGCCGGTCGTGACCGCGACCGTCTCGCCGGCCCGGCCAAGCGCCGGCGACCTGGTCGACCGCGCCCTGCCACCGGTCCTGGACGTGGTGCGCGAGCACGCCGAGCGGACCGACCAGGACGCCGAGTTCCCGATCGCCACGCTCGACGCGCTGCGCGGCAGGGGGCTGCTCGCGCTGCTGGTGCCGGCCGAGGCCGGCGGCCCGGGCGGCACGCTCGCCGACGTGCTGCGGGCCTCCGAAGCGCTCTCCCGGGAGTGCATGTCGGTGGGGATGATCTTCGCAATGCACTGCCAGCAGGTGGCCGCCGTGGTGGCCGCGGCCGGGCCGCCGCTGCGCGCCGGGCTGCTGCCGAGGCTGGCCACCGGCCGGCACTACCTGGCCTCGGTCACCACGGAGGCCGGCAAGGGCGGGCACCTGCTCAGCTCCAGCACGGCCAGCACGGCCGAGGGCGACCGGCTGCACCTGGACCGGTTCGCCCCGGTCGTCACCGGCGGGCCGTACGCGGACGGGTTCCTGGTCACCATGCTGGCCCCGGGGGCCACCTCGCCGAACCAGGTGTCGCTCGTCTACGCCGACGCCGGGCAGTTGGAGCTCTCGGTCGCCGGCGGCTGGCGGCCGCTCGGCATGCGGGCCACGCACAGCGTCCCGATGCGCCTGGCCGGCCGGGTGCCTGCCGACCAGGTGGTCGGCGAGCCCGGGGCGTTCCGCACGATCGCCACCACCGTCTTCGCGCCGTACGCCCACCTCGGCTGGTCGGCGTGCTGGCTCGGGGCGGCGAGCGGCGCCCTGGCCCGCACGGTGCGGCTGTTCCGCGACCCGGCCGAGCGCGGCCGCCGCGACCTGGCCTCCGAACTGCTGCGGTTGCGGCTGTCCAGGGCCAGGCAGCGCCTCGACCTGGTGCACGCGATGCTCTGGCACACCGCGGGCGTGTACTCGGCGCCCGGCACCGAGGTGACCGCGCCGCCGGTGCAGCTGCTGCTCAACGCGCTCAAGCTGACCGCGTCCGAACAGTGCCTGGCGGCGGTCGACGAGCTGGTCGAGCTCACCGGGCTGCGCCACGGCTACCTTTGCGACTCGCCGCTGTGGCTGGAACGCACGCTGCGCGACCTGCGCTCGGCGTCGCTCAACTACGCCAACGACCGGCTGCACCTCGCCGACGGGTCGCTCGTGCTGCTCGACCCGGAGGTGCGGCTTGCTTGACCAGGCGCGCACCGCACCACCCCGGCCGGGGCTGATCCGCGACGCGCTGCCGGCCGATGTGGTCACGGCCGGCCCGCGCGCGGTGTGGCGCGCCCTCGGCGAGTCCGGCGCGATCTCGCGGCTGTACCGGCCGGGCCCGCCGGTGCGCCCCGACCCCGAGGCGCTGCGCACGCTGCTGGCCGCCGTCGACGAGCGCTGCCCGCTCGGGGTGACGCTCAGCGTGTGCGTGCAGGCCGCGGTCGTCGTGCCGGCGCTGCTGGACACCGCCGGCGAGCCGGCAAAATCGAACACCGCCGGCGAGCCGGCAAAATCGAGCACCGCCGGCGAGCCGGTCGCCGAGGTGGCCCGGCGGGCGCGCGACGGCTCGGCGGTAACGGCGTTGGCCGCTACCGACCGGGACGGGGCCGGCTCCGACCTCACCGCGATGGGCACCCGTGCCGAGCTGACCACCGACGGGGTGCGGCTCGACGGCGGCAAGCGGTGGATCGTCAACGCCACCACGGCCGACCACCTGCTCGTGCTGGCCAGGCACCGGCCGGGTCAGCACTTCACCAGCTTCGTGCTTGTCCTGGTGCCGGCCACGGCGCCTGGTGTGTCGACTGAGCCGGCCGGCACCGACTTCTTCGCCGGCTCCGGCGTCGGGCATGTGCGCCTGGACGGCGTGCGGCTCGGCCGCGACCACCTGGTCGGCCGGCCGGGCCACGGCCTGGTCCAGTTCGCCAACCGGATGGTCGACGAGCGGCTCGCCGGCGGGCTGTGGGCCAGCGCGCTGTGCCGGCGGGTACTGGCGCGAACCCACCGGCGGCTGCGCGAGCGGCAGCTCGGCGGCCGGCCGCTGTGGCACAACGAGGCGGTCCGGCATGCCTTTGCCCGCTGCCTGGTCGTGCAGCGGCAGCTGGAGGCTCTCGCCGGCTGGGCCGCCGGGCGCGGCGCCGCCGAGGCCATGCTGCTCAAGGCCGCCGTGCCGGAGGCCGTGGACGCCGTGCTCGGCGGCTGCGCCCGGCTGGGCGGCGCGGACGCGTTCGAGGTCGACGGGCTGCACCGGTTGCGGGCCGAGGCGGCGATGTTCGGCGTCGCTGGCGGCACCGCCGACACGATGCTCGCCGGCGTCGCCGACCACGCCGACCGGCTGCTCGGTGAGGCACCGTGACGGCGCCGGCCGAACCCGCCGGCCTGGCCATGGTGCGGGTCGCCGAGGCGGTGTGGGTCGGCTTCACCACCGACGGCTGGGCGCTGCGCCACGGCGAGCCGACCCGCGCCGACCGCGACGCCGGCCGCGCGCTGCCGCCGTGGCGGGCCCGCGAGCACCTCGCCAGCCGGGCGCTGCTTCGCCTGCTGCTGGCCGCGTGCCCGGCGAGCGGCTGCCGGCGCGCCGCAGCCGCCGACCTGGCGGCCGAGGCCGGCGGACGGCCGTACCTGCGCGGGCACCCCGGGGTCGGGGTGACCCTCTCGCACGCCGGCGGCCACGTGGCGGCCGCGGTTGGCGACGGCCGGCGGGTCGGCGTCGACGTCGAGGTCGGGATCCACCCGAGCACCGGCATGCTGCGCCGCTGCTGTGAGCCGGCCGACGTGGCAAGGCTGCGGCAGTGGAGCGCAGACGAGCGCGCAGCCGAGTTCACCGCGATGTGGTCGGCCATGGAGGCGTGCGTCAAGGCCACCGGTGACGGGCTCGCCGGTGCACCGTGGCGGGTCGGCGTGCGGCCGGGGCAGCGCCGCGGCCGGTGGGACTCCGGGCGCTTCGGCGAGGTCAGCTGGGTGACGCTGCGGGCCGGCCGGCCGGCGGTGTCCTGCGCGTTCCTCGACGACGGCCCGCCATGAGCGGGCTGAGCTGCTACACCGCGAACGTCGCCGGCTACCTGCGCCGGCTGTCGCCGGACGCCGACCGGCTGGTCGCACGCTCGATCCGGCTGGCGATCGCCGACCAGGACGGCGGGCTGCTCGCGTTCTCCCACCACGCCTGGCCGCTCAACGCGCTGCCGTGGGGTGGGGCCCTCGGCTACCGGGCGGCGACCGGCCGGGACGCCGCCCTCGAGGGCGTCGCCGCGGAGCTGGCGGCGACCGGGGCGGTGCTCGTCGTCGCGGACGGGGCGCGGCTGCCGTGGGCGCCGGCGGGCGCACCGCCCGCACCGCACTTCGTGCTGCTCGACGGCCGGGCGGCCGGCTGCTGGCACGCCGTCGACGAGTTCAGCGCGCTGGGCCCGGGCGGGCTGCAGCACGAACCGTTCACCGGCTGGATCCCGGACTCCGCGCTGCTGCGGATGATCGAACCGGGTCCGCCGCCGCGCCCCGAACAGCGGCTGCGCAACCGGCTCGCGTTCGGGGCGCCGCTGCCGCTGCCGCCGGACCGGACGTTCCAGTGGCTCGGCGTCGGGGTCCAGACCGCCCGGCCGCTGCCGGCCGGCTGGACTGTCGACCCGGCCGCGGCGCTCGACATGCTCGCGCAGCGGCTGGCCGCCGCGATCGGTGACGACCGGCTGCTCGACGACGTGTGGGCGGCCACCCAGCACCACGTGCATCGCTACGAGGTGGTCGAGCCGCAGCTCGGGGCGCGGGCCGCGGCGGCCGCCGACGCGTGGCGGGCGTTGCCCCGGACGCTACGGTTCGCGGCCATCTCGGCGCGCCGGGGCCGCCCCCGCGCGTCGCTCGTCGAGGCCGCCCTCGCCGGCCTGCGGGAGATCGAGGCGCAACTGCGGGAACCGCTGCGCGCGCTCGGGTTCGGCGCCGAAGCGGAGGTCAACATCCGATGACGCTGTTCGAGTGGTTCGCCCGGTCGGCGGGCCGGCATGCCGACGCGATCGCGCTCGACACCGGTGACGCGGTGCTGACGTACCGCGAGCTGGCCCAAGCCGTGGCCGGGCTGGCCGGCACGATCCGCAGGCGGTGCGGGGGCCGGCCGCGCCGGGTCGCCGTGTTCGCCGGGCATGACCTGCTCGCTTACGTCGGCTACCTGGCCGCGCTGCGGATGGGTGCCACCGTGGTGCCGCTCAACCCGGCCGCCCCGGCCAGGCGCAACCGGGAGATCGCCGAGGCGGCCGGCGTCGAGGTCGTGCTGGCCGGCCCGGACGGCGAGCCGGACGCGGGCCTGGCGGCCGGGTCGTGGACCGCCCTCCGGCCGTCGCCCGACGAGCTGGCCGGCCGGCCCGATGTGCCCGGCGACGCCGAGGACCTCGCCTATATCCTGTTCACCTCGGGCTCCACCGGGACGCCGAAGGGCGTGCCGATCCGGCACGACAACATCGCCGAATACCTGGCGTACACGACCGAGCGGTACGGGATCGGCCCCGGCTGCCGGCTGTCGCAGACCTTCGAGCTGACCTTCGACCCGTCGGTGTTCGACATGTTCGTCACCTGGTGCACCGGCGCCACGCTGGTCGTCCCGCGGCCGGGTCAGGTGCTCGACCCGGTCGGCTACGTCACCGGGCGCGACATCACCCACTGGTTCTCGGTGCCGTCGGTGGTGGCTCTGGCACGGCGGCTGCGCCGGCTGCCGCCCGGCTCGATGCCCGGGTTGAAGCTGAGCCTGTTCGCCGGGGAGCAGCTGCTGCTCGACCAGGCGCTGGCCTGGAGCCGGGCCGCCCCGGCGAGCGTGCTCGAGAACGTCTACGGACCGACCGAACTGACCGTCACCTGCACCGGTTACCGGCTACCGGCAGACCACGACGCCTGGCCGACCACGCCGAACGACACGGTGCCGATCGGCTCCCCCTACCCGCACCTCGAGCACGTCGTGCTCGACGAGGCCGGGCTTCCGGCAACCGACGGCGAGCTGTGCGTGCGCGGCCCGCAGCGCTTCCCCGGCTACCTCGACCCGGCCGACGACGCCGGCAGGTTCGTCGCCTTCGACGGCACCGGCCCGGCGCGCCGCTACGACGGCCGCGACCGGCTCACCCCGGCGCACTGGTACCGCACCGGCGACCGGGTCAAGGCCGGCGACGCGTACGGCCTGGTGCACCTCGGCCGGCTGGACAACCAGATCAAGCTGCACGGTTACCGGGTCGAGCTCGGCGAGATCGAGACCGCGTTGCGACGGCACCCGCACATCGAGGACGCCGTGGTGCTGGCCACCCACGACGGGCCCGGGCGCGTCGAGCTACAGGCCTTCTACACCGGCCGGCCGCTCGACCCGGCCGAGCTGATCCGCCTGCTGCAGGACCGGTTGCCGCCATACATGGTGCCGACCCGGTACGCGCACGTCATCCAGTTCCCGCTGAACGCCAACGGAAAGATCGACCGCAAGCGATTGGAGCCGCTGCCATGCTGAGGAACCCCGACAGTCTCCTCTACAACGAAGCCCTCTGGTACAACACCCTGACCCACGAGGCGGCCAGCAGCGGCTCGATCAACCAAACGGCGATGGTGCACGGCGAGGGCTGCCGGGTCGTCGACGCGGCCGGGCGCAGCTACCTCGACGGCCGGGCCGGGCTGTGGAACGCCACGCTCGGCTACAGCAACCAGCGGATCGGGGCCGCGATCGCCGAGCAGGCCAGGCGGCTCCCGGTCGCCCAGCTGATCCGCTACGACCAGCCGCCCGCGATCGCCCTGGAGTACGCGCGGCGGCTGGTCGAGGTGCTGCCGGGCGAGCTGTCGCACGTGCGGTTCGGCTGCACCGGCTCGCAGGCCACCGAGGGCGCGGTGCTGCTCTCCCGGTTCGTACGAACCGTCGCCGGTGAACGCGAGCGCACCCACGTGATCGCCTTCAGGTACAGCTACCACGGCACCGGTGGGCTGGCGAACGCGCTCAGCGGCGAGCGGCCGCTGCACGCACTGTCCTGCCCGCTGGCGCCCGACGTCCACCACGTGCCGGCCTGGGACCTGGCCGCCCTGCGCGAGGCGGTCGAGCGGATCCGTCCGGAGCGTGTCAGCTGCCTGATCGCCGAGCCGATCCTGGGCACCGATGTCCGGGAGGCGCCGCCCGGGATGCTCGCCGAGATCCGCGAGCTGTGCACCGAGCTGGGCATCCACCTGATCCTCGACGAGATCACCACCGGGTTCGGGCGGACCGGCTCGATCGCGGCGTTCGAGCGCACCGGCGTGATCCCGGACCTGGCGGTGTTCAGCAAGGGCATGTCGTCGGGCTACCAGCCGTTGTCGGCCGTCGTGGCCTCGCAAGCGATCTTCGATGCGGCGCTCGCGGTGCCCGGCTTCGAGTTCCCGCACGGCAGCACCGCCGACGGCCACCCGCTGGCGATGGCGGCCGGCATCGCCGTGCTCGACGAGCTCGCCGACGGCACCGTCTTCGCCAACGTCACCGAGCGCGGCGCGGCGCTCACCGGGCGGCTGCGCGCGCTCATCGGGCACACTCCGTACGTGCACGAGGTTCGGGGCGCCGGGCTCATGATCGGGGTGGAACTGCGCGACGCCGCCGGCCAGCCGGTCGCCGCCGCCGGCATGGCCGCCGTTCGCCAGGCCTGCACCGAGGC
>DASSUA010000612.1:0-4274 GCA_035707525.1 Pseudonocardiaceae bacterium | reverse complement strand
CGGTGGGCCGTGCCTGGCGGCGGCGCACCCGGTCCAGGCATCGTCGTTGGCGATGAGGCGGGCGATCTCCTCTGCCTGCGGGGTGCTGTCGAGCACGCCGGCGGCGTAGTCCGCCAGCCGGTCCAGCTCGACCCGGTCGTTCACGTGCCCGCCTCCGTAGCTTTGCTGACCGCACTCTCGTCCCGAACGCCGGGCGCCGGTGCGCTCCCCGATCGGACGCGCCGCGCAGGGCCCAGGTTCCCCGTGGACCGGGGCGGCCCGGGCTCGCCCGTGCGCAGGTACCCCAGTAGCACCGCGAGCCTGGCCCGGCCGCGGGCGCACCGGCTCTTCACGGTGCCCTCCGCCACCCCGAGGAGCGCGGCGGCCTCGGCCACGCCGTACCCCTCGATGTCCACCAGGACCAGGGCGGCCCGCTGCTCCGCGGAGAGCTCGGCCAGGGCGGACCGCACGTCCAGGGCGACATCCCGGTCGGGTCCCGGTGTCGACGGTCCGACCTCGACCTCGGGCAGCGGCACGGTGGGCCGTGCCTGGCGGCGGCGCACCCGGTCCAGGCAGGCGTTGACCACGATGCGGTGCAGCCAGGTGGTCACCGCGGCGTCGCCCCGGAACCGCCCCGCCGACCGGTACGCCGACAGCAGTGCGTCCTGCACCGCGTCGGCGGCGTCCTCACGGTCGCTCAGCGTGCGCAGTGCCACGGCCCACAGCCGGTCACGGTGGCGCCGCACCAGCTCTGCGAAGGCGTTCGGGTCGCCGGCGACATGGTCGCTCAGCAGCTCCTCGTCGCTGCGCCCGCCGGCCGTGTCGGTCACGGCAGCACCCTACCGAGCGGCGCGGGCCCACCGGCGCCCCGCCTGGCCGGAGCGCGCCTGGCCGCCCCCAGCCCGGCGCCGGTGGTCAGCGGGCGTGGACCACGATCTCCTGCACGCCGATCTGGAACCGGCCGTCGCTGGCTGGCGGCATGCTGGTGATCCACAGCAGCAGGTAGCGGGCCTCCTGCTCGACCTGGAACACGTGGTTGGTGTGCAGGTCGGTCATTGGCTCTCCGACCCGCTTGAAGGTCTGCACCACCTCGGCGTCGCCAGCGGTCGAGCTGCCCGGGTCGGTGGTGCCGGTGCGGATCTCGGCGGTGGTGCCGGGCGCCGAGAAGTTGACCTCCACCGCCCCGACGAACCGGGGCTGACCCAGGTCGAGCAGCACTCCCATGCCCGGCTTGAGGCCGCCGAACCTCGGGTTGCCCCGGTAGTTCTGGGTCTCCCAGGCGGTGTCGCGGCGGCCGTCGACCACCGCTGCGACACCGGCCAGCTCGGTGCGGTCACCCTTGGGGTCCACGATGCGCACCTGGCCGGACTGCAGCTCGATCGGCTTGGGCGCGGCCTGGTCACCCGCCGTGGGCGGGGCGGCGGTGCCCCGGGCGCCGGAGGAGGACGCACCCGCTCCGGCAGAGGAGAGCAGCTTGGCGCCGACCAGCAGCCCGGTGGTCGCGATCAGGACCAGGGCCAGCACGCCGACCGCCATCTTGCGGCCGGCCCGGCGGGGCGCCTCGCTGCGCGGGTAGCTGCCGAAGCCGAGCGGGCTCTCGGTGTCCTCGTACGCCTCGTCGTCCGCCTCGACCGGGGTGCTGAGCCGGCCCAGCTCGACGACGAGCACGTCGGCGGAGGGCAACGCGAGCCGCCGGTCGAGCAGGTTGGTGGTGAGCTGGTCCAGGTACGCCGGCACGCCGCCGCGCATGACCCGCGGCGGGGCGAGGATCCCGTTGGGGTCGCGCACCGCGTCCGGCAGGTTGGCCCGGCCGGCCTCGGCGTGCGGCCAGTAACCGGTCAGCGCGAAGTAGAGGACGCCGGCGATCGCGCGGATGTCGTGGTCGAACTCGACCGCGTCATCGAACCGGGCATCGGCGAGCACCACCCGGCCGTCCCGGGCGATCATGACGGTGCCGGGGTGGATGTTGCCGTGCACCATGCCGGTCGCGTGCATCGCGGCCACCGCGCCCGCGACCGCGTACGCCACCTCGGTCGCCCGGCCCGGGTCCAGCAGGCCGGCCTCGACGTGCTCGCGCAGCGACGCGCCCTCGACCCACTCGCGCACCACGTACGCCCGCTCGCCCTCGTCGATCGCGTCGTAGATGCCGACGAGGTGGGAGTGGACCACGCGGCTCGCGGCCACCGCGGCGTTGAGCATCTCCATGGCGGACTCGCCGCCCGGGTAGCGCAGCACCACGGCGACCGGGCGGCGCAGGATGACATCTGAGCCCCGCCACACCTGCCGGCCGACGGCGTCGTCGTTGATGTGCTCCTCGAGCCGGTAACGCTCGGCGAGGATCTCCCCGACCATGGGCGAACCGAAGGTCATGACCGGGCGGGCGGTCTCCGCCTCACGGCCGTCGTCGACCTGCGTCACCCGTCCTCCCTCGATGCTGCCCAGTGCCTTGATGCTGCCAGTGCCCTGTCTAGCGTAGGTGATCCGCGTCATACCGGGGGCGACCTTACTCCGGCGAGGCGGCGTTGCCTGTCCGGTATCTTCCCGCAGCAGCTGAGGGAAGTGCCATCGTGGTATCGCTCTGCTACCAGAACGTGACCGGCACTTCGGACCTGTGTCCGCGCTTCGGTGGCCCCTGTCCGGTTGACGCATTCTACGCGGTACGCCGCTTCACCGTTGCAGCCGTCGGCGCACCAGCCCGACCACGTCGGCGACCTCGCTCATCCGCAGGGCCAGCGCGAGGCCGACGTACCCGGCGACGATGGCCATCCCGCCGGCGGCGAGCTGGGCGAACGCGGCGACCCGGGCACCGCCTCCGAGGCCGTCCCCGAAGCCGGCGCCGACCAGCCGGACGACCACGAAACCGGCGGCCGCGGCGCCGAGCGCGGCGAGCGTCGCCTTGCCGAAGGTCACCAGGATCCGGCGCAGTCCGATCGGCCCGACCCGGCGGCGCAGCAGCACGCCGGAGGCGACCGCGGCCAGCACGAACGAGACCGCGTTGCCGAGCATCAGGCCGGCGGCCACGAGGACCGGCGCGAGCACGGCGGCCAGGATGAGCTGCACGCCCACCCGTACGGCGACCACGGGGAGGTTGACCAGGGCCGGGGTCCGGGTGTCCGGCAGGGCGTAGAACGCGAACGTGTACAGCTGGCTCACCGAGAACGGCACCAGCGCGAACGCCGCGACGAGCAGCACCAGGGAGGTGGCGAGCGAGTCGGAGCGGGTGAACGCGCCGTACTCGAAGAGCGTGCGGGCGATCGGCTGGGCCAGCACCGCGTACCCGACCGCGATCGGGGCCAGCACCACTGCGGACATCCGGGTGCCCCGGGACAGGTCGTCGGTGAAGTCGGCGTACCGGCCCGCCGCCGCCGCCGAGCTCATCCGCGGCAGCAGCGCCGTGATGATCGAGACCGCGATGATCCCGTGCGCCATCATCATCAGCAGGTACGTGTTGTTGTAGATCAGCGGGCCGGCGGCCTCGTCGTCCGCGCTGGACGCCTCGTTGGCGAGCCGGATCAGCACGACCAGGCCGAGCTGGCTCACCGCCACGTAGCAGAAGGCCCAGGCGCCGAGCCTGGCCAGCTCGCGCAGGCGCAGCGCGCGCACGTCGAACCGCCACCGCCAGCGGAACCCGACCCGTCGCAGCGCCGGCCACAGCGCCAGCGACTGCACCACGATGCCGAGGAACGTGCCGACGCCGACCAGCAGCACCTGTCCGGGCGTGAGCTGCTCGGGCACCAGCGGGCGGGCCCCGTACACCGCGATGTAGGTGGCGAACGTGCCGATCACCACCGCGTTGTTGAGGATCGGCGCCCACATCGGCGCGGCGAAGTGGTCCCGGGTGTTGAGCACGGCCGCGAGCAGCGCGGCGAGGCCGTAGAAGAAGATCGTGGGCAGGATCAGGTAGCCGAGCGTGGTGATCAGGTCCCGGCTGGCGGGGGTCGCGGCGTTGCCGGCCAGCAGGACGGTCAGCACCGGCGCCGCGGCGACCGCCAGCAGCGTGGTCGCACCGAGCGCCAGCACCGCGAGGGTCAGCAGGCGCTGGGCGTACGCGTCGCCGCCGTCCCCGTCGCGGTCGCGGGCCCGGACCAGCAGGGGCACCACGACGCTGGCGAGGATCCCGCCGAGCAGCAGCTCGTAGATCATCCCCGGGATGAACTGCGCGGTGGTGTAGGCGTCACCGACCAGCGTGCTGCCGAGGGCCGCGGCGACCACGGCCGTGCGCAGGAACCCGGTCAACCGGCTCACCAGGCTGCCGGCCGCCATCACCGCGCTGTGCCGCAGCAGGCTGCCGGCCC